>JAQVRW010000336.1 GCA_028700875.1 Candidatus Zixiibacteriota bacterium
AAACATGAACATGTCCGAATCGAAATCTTCGACATCCTCGGCCGGGTAGTGCACATGCTTATCGACGAAGACAAGCCGGCTGGCGAGTACCGGATCATCTGGGATGGCGCCGGTCAAAATGGCCGAACCGTGGCGTCCGGCATCTATGTATATCGCCTCCAAGTCGGCGGCTGCGTCGAAACGAAGAAGATGCTGCTGACGAAATGACTCGGTCCAAATCTTTTCATACCATGGCGAAACCGTATGCTGTCGGCAGAAAAGCGAAAGTCATACTGAACGCTCAATCCGCTAAAGCCGTCGTCGCCGGGCGCGGTCCAGGAGAGGGTGATTGTCGAAGTCGTGACATAGTCCACCTTAAGGTCGACAACCGTGCCGGGAGGTATCGTATCGGTCGTGTCGACGGTGTCGTCGTCGTTGTCGATGCCGTTTTTGGAACAAGACGGCGCGAAGACGCAGATCAGACCGAGAATAACGATGAACGCATAAATAGCGATCCTGGTTTTGGGTCGGCCAGGCATACCATACCCCTTACTATATTTGTATAGAAGGTCCCTCTGTGAAGTAAATATACTCTCGCCGGTTCGTCCTGTCTATCCGGAACCGGCCGACCGGACCGCTGGATTGCGACCGGGAATTTCACCCCTGCAGGCGGCGGCATCCCCATCACGACCGATGTGAATTCCTGTCGCGATAGCGGCGTTATCACACAAAGAAAGGGATGCGCCGCCTGAAGCGCATCCCTTGTCAAGGCCATATCTCGTGATGAAAGCGGGGCGCGTCCTATGGACAGCAGGGCGCGGGGCCGCCTCGGAAGACATAACTCACGATATAGATGGCATCGCCGACGTTGACGACATCGTCACAGTTGGCATCCCCGCCTTCAAGAGGCGAAGGCGCGGGCCCTTCTCGGAAAATATAACTGATGATAAAGACGGCGTCGGCGACGTTCACCGCCCCGTTGCCATTGGCGTCTCCGCAGACGTATGAACCGTTGATCGAAAAAGCGAGCAGCTTTTCGGCCGATGCGCCCGCGGCATCCACGGCTCGGGCGGTGAAATCGATCGGGCCGGTCGCCACGGGCGTGCCGTTCACCGAACCGGAGCTGAACATCGCCAAGCCCGTGCCGACGAGAGCGCCGTTCTTGTCGGTCCAGGTCACCGTCCCGGTGCCGCCGGTCGAGGCCAGTTGATGCGAGTACGGTTCACCCGGATTGCCGTTGGGCAACGATGAGGTGGTGATGACCAGCGCGGGATTGATCGTAAAATCGTAATCCTTGTCGGCCGAGCCGCTTCCCTGGTCAGAAACCTCGGCGGTGAATGATATCGGGCCGGGTGAGGCCGGCACGCCGGACAACAGACCGGCCGCCGAAAGCGTCAATCCCGTCCCGGACAGGCTGCCCGATTTATCGATCCAGGTATATGGCCCGACGCCTCCGGACACATGCAGTTGCTGTGAATACGGATGACCGGCAGTCCAATCGGGAAGGGATGCGGTGATGATCATCAGGGTGGCGTTGCAGACATGGCCGCCGACCTCAACGTCATCGATGTTCCAGCCGCAAAACGCCCATGACCCGTCGGTTGGGCCCATCGTCCACCGAAGATACACGGTCGGTTGATTATCGGCGAAGGCCGAGATATCCACCTCCTGCAGCTTCCAGGAGGAGTCGGCAATCGTGACGGTATTCTCCCAGACCGTCGTCCATGCCGTTCCGTCGCTGCTGACTTGTACCCTGGCATGATCATACAGGGGCTTTTCCACCCCCAGCCAGCGCCAGAATTTCAGATGAACCCCGATGACCCCCTGGCAGTCTATCGCCGGGCTGGTCAGGGGCATCTCGGTCATGCTGTTGGTGTAGTCGCCGGCCAGGTTGTACCCGTAGCAGTTGGTGCTGTTATGCCCCCCGACCGGATCCGGGCCGCCATACGACCCGCCGCCGCCGGTCGGAGAACCGCGTTGCCATGCCCCCGTTGTCGTCCATCCCAGGTCCTGCTCGAAATTGTCGGTGAAAATCACCGAATCGCCGGTTACGGGAATAGCGATGAATGGATCGGTCGGTTCGGGGTCATAAAAAATCCCGCTGTCAACCTCCTCCGCGCTGAAGTAGAAGGCCAGCGAATCGCCGCAGGCCAGCACCGGGAGAACCGCCTGATATTGGTTGGCGGGTTGCTCCGACATGGCTGTTTCGACGGTGGCGCCGTGGATGAGGGAATAATACATGCGGCCGGACCCCGGCACCGGGACGCCATCGTACAAACCGGAAACAACCACCGGGAAACTCGTTTCATTCCCCGGAATCACCTCCGAGGGGACGCCTTCGGGATAGACGAACTTCACCTGGGGGCCGGGGACATATTTCTGACTGACCGTGTAAACGGTGGCCAAACCCACCCTGGTCATCTCGGCAAAATAGGGGAAATTCATATGTGTCGTGCTGTCGTGGTAGGAATGGTAAACCGTAGAGAAATTATATTCCTGCAGAAATGTCGCCTGGTATCCGTGCGAAAGGAAGGGGTAATGGTCCGAACCGCCTGAACTTCCCGAAAACACGGCGGTGATGCCGAGCAGCGAATCGGCCAGTTGCTGGCACAATTCGGTATAGGTCATGACCGATCCATAATACAAATTGGCCTGCGTGGAATTGCCCTCGGCGGCGATCATGTCCATGTCGAGCATGTAGACGATACTGTCACCGCGCGCCGCGGCCTCGTGGGCATAATGATCCGAGCCGTTGAGTCCCTGTTCCTCGGAATCGAACAGGGCGAACACAAATGTCAGGTCCGTGTCGATATCCTTGAGAATCCGGGCGATCTCCAGCACCGCCGCCGAACCGGATCCGTTGTCATCGGCCCCGGGGGAACCGCTCACTGCGTCCCGATGAGCCCCGACCACGATGTAATGTTCCGGCAATATGGTCCCGATTTTGACGGCCAGTACGTTCTGGCATTGGACCGACGAGTAAACGAAGCTGTCTATGACGATCGAATCATATCCGAACGAGGCGAACTTGCCGGCCAACCAGTCGCGGGACAAGCGATTGGAGGAGGTGCCATAGTAGCGGTCGCCGAACGCCTGCAGAGTCGACGTGTACGAATAGAGGGAGTCCTGCGACACTTGGGCGATCAAACCCTGAAGGTCAATCATGTCAAGACGGCCCTTGTCGAAAACCGGCGACGGTTGATATTCAATTTTCAGATTGTCGCTTTTCACCGGCATGACTGACAGATCGGCGGCGCTTTTCCACAGCGACCGGTCCACCCGGTACACACGGAAGCGGCCCTCTTCGTATGCCGTTTGGAACTCGCCGATATTCTTCATGTCCAGCCGCAGGTCAATGGCCAGTTCTTCCATGGAGACGTCGGAAGTAATGAGAGTCATTTTTATCCCGGCGTCCTCGAGGCCCGCTCGGGTCGACGGGTCGGTCAGGACCAGATACCCGCCGAATATTGGCGCCACCGGCTCGACCCCGGCTTCATTTAACCGCAAGGCATCCTCGGAACTAGTCACCAGGACTTTGTACAGGTCGGCGCTTCCGGCCGCCGCCGCCAAACCGACAACACACAACAGCAAGGCGAAGAACGATTTATACATACGGACTCCTGAGTTTGCAGTAACCGCGCGTGTAAAGCGACTTATGAATAACATAATACAATCAGCCGTATTGTAAAGCGGTTTCGTCGCCTCCGGCGACGTGCATCGCGTCAAGGGTTTTGTGTAAATTGGGTCATGGGCGTACCCGGTTGGTTGTCTAGGACATAGGTGATAAAGCCATACGCGATCCTTTCTATGCTGGCGGGATTGACAAAACGAGCAAATGGGGATGGTACGGCGGCGGATTTCCCGGAAATTCCGGTCAATGGGATTGGTTGTCCTTAGGCTCAATTGAAGAGCCAGGGGGTAAGGTCACAATAGACAGAACTTTCCGGTTCGGATTCAGCCTAAAATGGCCATCC
>JAQVRW010000025.1 GCA_028700875.1 Candidatus Zixiibacteriota bacterium
TTCCGGATGGTCAAGAAGTTCTTCGCCGGCCTGGCGGCGATTCTGCCGCAGGCTTCCGGCGGTGCAAACCGTTCGGCTCAGTCCAGAACCATGACGCCGATACCGGACATCACCACGGAGTTACCCCCGGATCTCGTTCCGGAAACGCGCCGGGCGAAACTGGTGGACCAAATGCAGAACGTGGCCCGGAAGGATCCCGAGGAAATTGCCAAGGTCATCAAGACCATGATGGTGGAGTAGAGCGGGTATGGAATATACCATTGAATCCCTCACCCCGACGCAAAAGGCGGCCATCGCGCTGGTTGCCTTCGGCACGGAAGTCTCGGCCCTGGTGCTGAAGACCCTCACGGAAGAGGAGTTGGAGCGCCTGACGGTCGAGATCGCCAACCTGCGGCAAGTGTCGCCGGAGTTGGAGGAGAAAGTCATCAAGGAGTGCCATGACATCTTCATGGCCCGTCAATACATATCGCAGGGCGGTATCGATTTCGCCCGCGAGATTCTGGAGAAGGCGGTGGGGGGCAAACGGGCGGGCGAAATTCTCAACCGCCTGGAGTCGTCATTGCGGACCAGCGGGTTCAACCTTTTGAAGAATATCGATCCCCGCCAGCTGGTCAATTTCATCCAGAACGAGCATCCGCAGACGATTTCGTTGATCCTGACGCAATTGGTGCCGCAACAGGCGGCGGCGGTGCTGTCGGAACTGCCACGGGAACTGCAATCCGAGGTGGCGCTGCGCGTGGCGACCATGGAAAAGATTTCGCCTGACGTTCTCAAGGAAGTCGAATCCACGCTGGAGTCGCATTTTCAGGCCAGCGCCGGACGGGACTTGTCCGTTTCGGGCGGCGCCAAGACTATCGCCGATATTCTGAACCTGATCGAAACCACGGCGGAGAAGAACATTCTGCAGGCGATCGAAGCCGAAAACGGCGCGTTGGCGGCCGAGATCAAGAACCTGATGTTCGTGTTCGACGACCTGGTGTTGCTCGACGATCGCGGGGTCCAGCGGTTGTTGAAAGAAGTGGAAACCAAAGACCTGGCTATCGCCCTGAAAGCCGCCTCGGAGGAGGTCAAGAACAAGATTTTCGCCAACGTCTCCGAGCGTGTAGCGGTGCTGGTCAAGGAAGAGATGGAATTCATGGGGCCGATGCGTCTGTCGGACGTGGAAACGGCCCAGCAACGGGTTGTGGAATCGGTACGGCGGTTGGAAGAAGAAGGACAGATAGTAATCGCCGGCCGTGGCGGAAAGGAAGATATCATTGTCTAATATCTGTTCGCTTCCGCTGGCCGAGACTACCGTGACCGTGGGCGGTTACAACGTCGATTATAACAGCGAACGGCAGGCCGTTCTTTTGGCCAAGGAAACCTATCCGGAACTGACGATAGCCAGCACACCCAACGGCGGCAGACAGATTCCTTTGCAGCAGTTGCTGGATTTGGACCGCCGCTTTCAAGCGGCCCTGACCGCGACCCATCAACAAGGATTGGAGGAAGGGCGCCAAGCCGGGCAAGCGGCCGGTCTCCAGGAAGGACAAAAGCAGGCAAGGGAAGTGGTGGCGGCGCTTTCGGGGATGGTGTCCAACCTGACCGCCCAACGGGAGACGCTCCTGCGTGAGGCTAAAGATTCCATTTTGGAAATGGTCGTGAAGATCAGCCGCAAGCTGACTTTTTCGGCGGCGGCGGTCGATCCCGAAATAACGGCGGCCATCATTGCCGGAGCTATCGACCATCTGCTCGACAAAAGCTCAATCAAGATCAAGGTACACCCCGGCCATCTTCAGGCGGTGGAACGGCATCTGGACCGTTTTCGCGGCCGCAACACGGCCATCAAAGAAATTTCCCTCGAAGCCGACCCGCGCGTGCGGGCCGGTGGATGTCTGCTTGAAACCCCCTTCGGGGACATCGACGCCCGCCTCGAATCGATGCATGAGATCATCAGCAACGCCCTGGTGGCGGATGAGGATGTCCCGTTGTGACGCTGGATTACGGACAGTATTTAAAGCGGATCGACGATGCCCGGATCATCACTCAGTCGGGGGTCGTGTCGCGCGTGGCCGGTCTGGTCGTGGAATCACACGGTCCGGCGGTAGCGATCGGCTCGCTCTGCCGTATCGAACCGGCCGACGGATCGACGCCGGTGCTGGCTGAAGTTGTGGGTTTCAAAGAGAAGACAGTGTTTTTGATGCCCCTGGACACGCTGGAAGGGATAACTCCCGGTTCGATTGTCGTGACCAGCGGCGAGCAACTGCGCGTCCCGGTCGGTCCCGGCTTGATCGGTCGGGCGGTCAACGGCCTGGGCAAACCGATCGATGACAAGGGGGCGATTCCGGCCGAGGCCTATCGGCCGCTTCATGCTGCGCCGCCGCACCCGTTACGACGGCAGCAGATCAGCGAACCGTTGTACACCGGCATCAAGGCGGTCGACACGCTCTGCACCTGCGGCAAAGGCCAGCGGGTGGGGATATTCTCCGGATCAGGCGTGGGCAAGTCGGTCTTAATGGGAATGATCGCTAGGGGAACCAGCGCCGACGTCACGGTCATCGGGTTGATCGGCGAACGCAGCCGCGAGGTCAAGGAATTTATCACGAAGGATCTGGGGGAAGAGGGGTTGAAGAAATCGGTCGTGGTCGCGGTCACCTCCGATGAACCGGCCCTGGTGCGCCTAAAGGGGATTATGACGGCGACGACCATCGCCGAACATTTCCGCAGCCAGGGGAAAGACGTTCTGTTGTTGGTCGATTCGGTTACCCGCGTGGCCATGGCGCAACGCGAAATCGGCCTGGCGGTCGGCGAACCGCCGGCCACCAAAGGATACCCACCCTCGGTCTTCGCGTTATTGCCGAAGATTCTGGAGCGCGCCGGCGCCGGGCCAAAAGGGTCCATTACCGGCTTGTATACGGTTCTGGTGGAGGGGGATGATTTCAACGAACCGATTTCCGACGCCGTGCGTTCGGTGTTGGACGGCCATATCGTGCTGTCGCGGAGACTGGCCACCCGCAATCATTACCCGGCGGTCGATGTGCTGGAGTCGGTCAGCCGGTTGATGTTGAGCGTCATTACACCCGAACACCGGAAAGCGGCCGGCGCCGTCAAGGAATTGATGGCCGTATATCGCGAATCCGAGGACCTGATCAATATCGGAGCCTACGTGCGGGGATCATCGGCGAAGATCGACCACGCCATCGACTGCATCGACGGCATCAACAGTTTTCTCCAACAGGATATTCATGACACGATCGACGCCGCCGAGGCGATTGCCCAATTGCCGGCGCTGACCGTCGATAAGAAAGTCGCCCAGGCGAGCAAGGCATGAAACGGTTCCAGTTTCGTTTCGAGAAGGTGCTGTCGTATCGGCGCCATCAGGAAAAGCAGAAGCAACGCGATCTCGCGGCGGCGGAAAACTTGCGTCGACTGCAGGAACAGACGATCGCCGCCACCCTCGCTGAACGGGCGCGCCTGCAGCAGGAGCAGAATCGGCACATGACCGGGACGGTCGACCCACGGCGGCTCAACCGTTATACCCGATACTACCTTTCGCTCAAACACCGGGAATTGGCCGACCGGGAAATCCTGGCGCGGATAGAAAAGGAAGCCGAACGTCGCCGGATGGAATTGATCGAGGCGGCCAAGGAACGAAAGATTTACGAGAAACTGGAAGAGCGTCATTATGAACGGTACCAGGGCGAATATAATTCGCTCCTGCAGAAGGAGACGGACGATCTCGGGCAAAAGATTCATTGGCGCAAGCAGTGAGTATCCCTTACCTCCTTCCATAAAAAAAGCCCCGGAGTATCCGGGGCTTTTTTCAATCTTCTTTTAACGGGCGGTCATTTCATGAGGACCATTTTTCTGGCGTCCGTGTTGGTGTCGGTCTTGATCCGATACAGATAGACGCCGGAGGCCAGTTCTGCATCGTTGCCGTCCCGGCCGTCGAAGACCACGCTGTGAAATCCGGCGGTGCGGAAGTCATTGACCAGGGTGCGCACTTTCTGTCCCAGGACATTATACACTTCCAGGGAGACATGCCCGGCTTTCGGCAGGGCGAAGGTGATCGTCGTGGTCGGGTTGAACGGGTTGGGCTGGTTCTGCTCCAGGGCGAATACGATCGGCAACGGCCCGCCATTGCCGTCATCGGCGTCGCTGGGCGGGCCCACCTTCACCAAGCCGGGGACGAAATCGGGATAGCTCTTGACGTGGTCGTAGTTGGCGCCCAATTGGAAGTGGAGGGGGACGGCCCCGATGGTGGTCGTATCCAGAACTACCGACGTGGAACCGCCGCCGATCGTGCACGTGAAGTAGAGATTGGCCACCGGGCCGCTGCCGGCGGGCAGAAGCGCGCTTTCGGAAAAGCCCAGGGTCACGAGCGCTTCCCTGGCCGCCTCATGTATCAGCACGTCATTCAGGACTGCCTCGGAGGCGCGGGTCCCGGTCACGGTCACGGAATCCAGAACGATATTGTCGGAATGGTATGTCAACGGGATCTTAATTCCGAACAAGGGCATTTCATTGCGCGCGTGCGCCAGCACCACGAATGGCCGACCGGCAGGAGTATCGACCGTGTCGAGCCAAAGAGAATCATTCAACGCCGGGCTGTAGGTATTGTTGACATACCCTGGGCGGAATTGCGGGGTAAAAGATATATTGTCGCGATTGACGAAGGTCAATCGGCTTTCCGGCAAAATAAAAGTCGTGTCAAACATAATCACCCGGGTCGGGTATTCATTCGGAACGGTGATAAAGATGCGAGCCAGCAGGCCGCGGCCCGGCGCCAGGCTGACCCCGTTCAGTTCGAGGGCATGGATATGAAGCGTCGCCTGGAGGGAATCGATATAGAATCCGTTGCTGAACAGGTTGTCGACGCGGCCGCCGGCAAACGAAACCGAGTCGATCCGAAAATCAGAATACTCATATCGGAGCGGCAGATCGACACCGTTCAGCGAATCGGGATTGACCAGATAGATGTTGCAGACGACCTGTTCGCCCGAGTGAGTCGCCAGCGAATCAAGCCATAGGGTATCGCTGGCGCTGAGCGAATCGGCGAGGAAAGAATCGACCATCCAGTCCTGGCCGGAAACGACTGCGCAAAAAATGAACACAAGCGGCATGAGGTATTTGATAGATCGCATAATCCCGTCACTCTGAATTTAGGTTCATAATGACTTCAAGCAAAAAGAGTGCGGAAATTTCATGTATGTCGAACGGATCGGCGAAAGGGAATCGGCGAGGGTTCTAACCGTCCGACCGGCAACAAAATATCCGAATATCGCTAATAATATAGTCAGTCGGGCCCCGTTTTCCAACTGATATTTTCGTCTCCGGCTGCGCTTTCGGGTGCAAATGGTTGCTCATCGGGCCGATGGCCGAACGTGTTTTTTGGCGGCGTGATGGCGATGGGTCGAGATGCGCGAACAACCGGAGCAACCCGAAAATAATTCGGAGGCGATCCGGAGTTTTTTTCCCACGGCGGGTTCAGCGGATTTTGGCTCGATAGCCGGGCCGGGTCCGCATCTTATTGTCCCACAGTGCAATATGTCTGGTGCGCGGCGGTTGGCACGATGCGGCACGGAGGTTGCCATATATGTCGACGGAGGATTGTATATGCTTAAAGGCATTTATCGGGCCGCGTCGGGGATGATTCCTCGCATCCGTCAACAGGAGATCACGGCCAACAACATCGCCAATGCCGCCACGCCGGGGTTCAAGAAGGACTCCATATTCCTCAAGGAATTGGACGCCGCGACAAAGGAAACGATGCCCCGCAAGTCGGATTGGGAAAATCCTATGATCGACCAGGTCTATACCGACTTCTCGCAAGGGTCGTTTGAGGCCACTAGCAGCGCGCTGGACGTGGCGATTGAGGGGGACGGTTTCTTCGTCCTGGAAAGCCCCGAAGGGGGCGACCGTCTGTACACGCGTAACGGCCATTTCACCGTCGGTCCCGACGGGTATCTGGTCAATGACGAGGGTTTCCGGGTGCTGGGGGACGGCGGGCCGCTTGAAGTTGGCAACGACACGGTGAGCATCAGCGAGTCGGGAGAAGCGTCCGTGGACGAATCCGTGGTCGGCCGCCTGCAGGTGGTTGATTTCCCGGACAAAACGGCTCTCACCAAACAGGGTGATTCCGCTTTCGCGCCGAACGACAACGTCGAACCGGAGCCGGTCGCGGATGTTTCCCTGCGGCAGGGGTATCTGGAGCGGTCCAATATCAATGTCATAAAGGAGATGGTCGGCATGATTCTCACGCTGCGGAATTATGAAGCCGGCTCGAAAGCGATCCAGACGCAGGATGAATCACTGAATGCCCTGTTCAACAACGTCGGAAAGGTACGCCTCTAGCAATGAGGAGAGAGGGTTAACGATATGATCAAAGCCATGAACACCGCCGCCACCGGCATGGTGGCCCAGCAGATGAACATCGACAACATCGCCAACAACCTGGCGAACGTCAACACCACCGGTTTCAAGAAAGGCCGGGTGGAATTCCAGGATATCCTTTATCAAAACTACCGCAAGGCGGGCACCGCGTCGGCCGTCGGGACGACCGTGCCGGTCAGTCTGGACGTCGGGTACGGCGCCCGGGCGGTGGCGACGTCGCGCGAGTTTTCCTCGGGGTCCGTCACGGTGACCGGCAACGCGACCGATCTGGCCATCGGCGGCAACGGGTTTTTCCAGATCCAGATGCCCGACGGCACCACGTCGTATACCCGTGACGGATCGTTCAAGATTTCCGCCGAGGGGGACCTGGTCACGGCCGACGGCTTTCAGGTTCAGCCGACGATCACCATCCCACAAGACGCCACCGAAGTATCGGTGACCATCGATGGTCAGGCGTTTGTCGCGGTCATCGGCAACGAGACGCCGCAGCAGATCGGCCAGTTGGAACTGGCTCGTTTCATCAACCCCGCCGGTCTTTCGGCCGTGGGCCACAACCTGTACACGGAGACGGCGGCCTCCGGCACGCCCATCACGGGTACTCCGGCGACGGACGGTTTCGGCCGCATCGACCAGGGAAGCCTGGAAGCCTCCAACGTGTCGGTGGTGGATGAAATGGTCAACATGATCATGGCTCAACGGTCGTACGAGATCAATTCCAAGGTTATCCAGACCTCGGATGAGATGTCGCAGACGACCAACAACCTGAAGAGGTAATCGATGCGTCGGATGATTCTCGCGGCTGGATTCTGTTGTCTGCTGGCGGCCGGCGCCGGGGGGGCAAGCCTCTCCCAGGCGGTGGCCGACCGCATCATGACGGATTTCGGGTTCGATTCCAACCTGGTGACCGTCACGGTGGCGCGAATAGAGCCGGTCCTGGCCGACGTCGCGGGCCTTGATGTCAAGGTGATTCCCCATACTAAGGGAACGCCGAAGGGGCGATTTTCGGCTCGGTTGGAAATGTACCGGCAGGGAGAATTGGTTCAACAGGGGACGGCCTCGATCGACGTGCGCCTGTGGGGGGACCTTCTGGTACCGGTTCGCAATATCAGCCGCGGCGAGAGTCTGACGCCGGACCTGTTCACCATCAAGCGATTCGACGTAACCGCCTGGACCGAACCGATGCTGGCCGACGCGGCCCATCTGGTCGGATGTCGGGCCAAAAATATTCTGACCGCCGGCCGTCAGGTCGGTCTGGCCAGACTGGAAAAAATCCCGGACGTGCCCACGGGCGGAACGATCACGCTGGTGGGGACGGTTGGGATATTGGAGATACGGGCCAAAGGAGTGGCCCTGCAAAACGGCACCATCGGGGAGACCATCGCCGTACGAAACATGGACTCAGGCAAGGTTTTGAACGGCAAGGTTATCGGGCCCGGTACGGTGGTTATTGCATTGTGACATATCGGAGGATAGGATGAATCTCAGGCGGATAATCATCATCACGATCATACTCTTGCTGTTGCCCTTCGCCCTGCGCGTGCATGGCGGGGACTTCGGTCAGAGCACGTCGCTGTTTTCGGACATCAAGGCCCATCGTGTGGGCGATATCCTGACGGTCAACGTCTATGAAAACACGCAGGCGACCAACAAGGCGGAAAGCAAGACGGAAAAGTCGGCGGAGTTTTCGGCCTCCAGCGGCCCGACCAGCGGCTTGTTGGGGTTTATCCCGCTGTTCGGCGGGAATGTGGAAAACAGCAATACCTTCGACGGCAAGGGTGAGAACCTGCGCAACCGGAACCTCCGCGCGCGCATGTCGGTGACCGTGACGGCGGTCAAGGAAAACGGCGACCTGGTCATCGAGGGGAGCCGGTCGGTCGGCATCTCCAACGACCGGGAGACGATGTCGCTCAGCGGCGTGGTCCGTCAGCGCGATGTTCGTCCCGACAACAGCATCGATTCCTATTTGATCGCCGACGCTCAGATATCGTACCGGGGCAAGGGAGCCATCTCCGACGGCAGCCGCCCGGGGCTTCTGATGCGCCTGCTTAACTGGATATTTTAGGTGACGCCATGGACATGCTGAAAAAACTTCTGGCGTTGATTATCTTTGTCGCCCTCGCGGGCACGTCCGTGGCCGCCGAATCCGTGCGCATCAAGGACATCACCGCCTTTCATCACGACGCCGAAATCGACCTGATCGGATACGGTCTGGTCATCGGTCTGGACGGCACCGGGGACGGCAAGAGCACTCAGTTCACGCTTCAGTCGCTGGTCAACATGATGGAGCGGATGGGAGTGACGGTCGATCCCGGTCAGGTGAAAGTCAAGAACGTGGCCGCAGTGATGGTGACAGGCAAGATCGGCGCCACCAACAAACCGGGTTCGCGTATCGATGTGACCGTTTCTTCGGTGGGCGACGCCAAATCGCTCCAGGGCGGAACCTTGCTGTTGACGCCGTTGTCGTCGATCGACGGTACGGTGTACGCGCTGGCGCAGGGGGCCGTCTCCATCGGCGGTTTCAACGTCCAATTGGAAGACGGCAACCGAATCGTCAACAACTACACGCTGGTAGGCCGGGTCCCCTCCGGGGCGCTGGTCCAAAAGCAACCTCCGGAAACGGGGAACGAACGGGACTTGTATCTCAGCCTGTTGTATCCGGATTACACGACCGCCTCGCGAGTGGTCAACCGGATCAACCGGGATTATGGTTTGACGGCTTATGGAGTGGATGAGGGGACTATCCTGATCAAGGTTCCCGATACGTTAAGCTTGCCCAACGACCGAATGAATTTCATATCGGCCATCGGCGACCTGCGGGTGGCGCCCGATGCCGCCGCCAGGGTGATCATCAATGAAAGGACCGGAACCATCGTGGCCGGGCAGAATGTCATCATTTCGCCGGTGGCGCTGGCCCACGGTAACCTGACCGTCAATATCCACAACCGGCCGATCATCTCCCAGCCCAATGCCTTCTCCGACGGAGAAACGGTGGTCACGTCCGAGTCGAGCGTGTCGGTCCAGGAAGAAAAGGCCCGCGTCATCGAACTGCCTCAGGTGGTGACCATTTCACAGATGGCGGCCGCGCTGAACAGCATGGGGGCGACCCCGCGTGATATCATCGCCATCTTCCAGGCGTTAAAGCAAGCCGGCGCCCTGCAGGCGGAGTTGGTGCTGCTCTAATGAAGATTCCTTCCGGACAGGAGTTGCTGCTGCCGCTGCAGACGGCGACCAAATCGTCGACCGCCACATCGGCCGTCGGTGGCAAGTCGCTGGATATGGAAAAGCTGCGCCTGCGCAAAGCGACCAGGGAACTGGAATCGTTTTTCGTCCTGCACATGCTGAAGGCGATGCGCCAGACGATCCCCAAGTCGAACCTGCTCAGCGGCGGGTTGGGGGAGGACACATACACGTCCATGTTCGACGAGGAACTGTCCAAGTTGGTGGCGGGAGGCCCCGCCAGCCTCTCGGAATCGCTGTATAAGTCGCTGGAAAAGCATCTGACGGAGGAAAGCGGCGACACGCTGGCCTCAAGCGGAATTCTCAAATCCGGCGTCGCGAGAACGACCTCGCCGTCGTCTTCGGATTCCGGCGGTAGCATCGTAATCGACAAACCCGAGGTCAAAACGGCCCCGAAAAATACGTCGTCGTCCAAAACGCCGTCGGCGCCGGCCGTCCGACCCAAGATCACATCCGACGCCGTCCTGGAAAACTTCGGATCGACCATCGAAGAAGCCTCGCGCAAGTATTCGCTCGACCCGACCCTGGTCTATTCGGTGATCATCACCGAATCGGGCGGGGACCCGAATGCGGTTTCGCCTAAGGGGGCCAAGGGGTTGATGCAGTTGATGGACAGCACGGCCGAACAGCTGGGGGTGGCCGACAGCCTCAATCCCCAACAGAACATCAATGGCGGAGCCAAGTATCTACGGCAACTGTTGGATAAATATGACGGCGATCTTCCGCGAACGCTGGCCGCATACAATGCCGGACCGGGTGCGGTGGACAAACACAAAGGTGTGCCACCGTATGCGGAGACGAAACGGTATGTGGACAAGGTAATGGGACATCTCAGTCGCATTACCCGGCGGTGAATGCGTAAGATCATGCTCTAAAGGTAATTAAACAAAAGCCGACAAGAATATTATGGATGGAACCAAGGAAAAGTTATTGGACCGACTTATCGCCGTGATCGGCGAGGAAGCCCGCCTGTTCGAACAGTTCCTGGGATTGTTGGAACATCAGCAGAAAATGTTGATAATCGGCGACGGTCCCGAACTACAGACGGTCAACGGCCAATTGCAGACGGTCGTGGCCCAGTCCCAGCGCATAGAAAAGGAACGGTCCGAAGCCGTCGAGGCGATTCGCGCTCTGGGCGGGATGGATGCGGACGTGACCATCGCGCGCATCTGCGAAATGGCCGACGCGGAACGCTCCCTGCAGTTGAAAAATCTTCGGGAGATCATTCTCGGTCTCTATGGCCGCATCGAGGAAACGCGGATGCGAAACGGGCTGTTGGTGGAGCAGTCGCTGGAGCTGATCCAGCATACGCTGGAGACGATGGGCCGCGTGCCGGCCCATAGAGAGACTTATCAACACCATGGAGGTCGTACCGCGGAATACGTTCCGCTGGGGATCGACAGGAGAGTCTGAAAATGTCAGGACTATTTCAGGGACTCGAAATAGGCAAACAGGCGCTGCTGACCCATCAATTGTCGTTGTCGACGATCGGCCATAACATAGCCAACGTTTCCACGACGGGATACACGCGCCAGCGGGTGCAAACCTCCTCGGCCACGCCGATTAAGGTGGGCACTTATAACGTCGGAAACGGAGTCACCGCGCAGACGATCGTACAGGTGCGCGATCTGTTTCTGACCAATCAATATCGCCGCGAAAACAAGTCTCTGGGGGAATGGACGTATCAGGAAAAAGCGCTCACCCAGATCGAGGCATATTTCTCCGAACCCGATTCCGACGGCTTAGGCGAAGTTCTCAACCAGTTCTGGAACAGCTGGTCGGACCTGTCCAACAATCCCGAATCGACAGCCGCCCGGTCGGCGGTGATTTCCCAGGGGCGGCTGCTGGCCGATTCTTTCCAGTCGCTGAACGGCCGTTTTCAGGAGATGCAGGCTTCGGTCGACCAGGACGTCGTGGCCCGGGTGGAGGAGATCAACAGCCGGGGCAAGGAAATTGCCAACCTGAATCGGCTGATCATTTCGCAGGAACTGGGCGGGCAGAAAGCCAACGACTTGCGCGACCAGCGGGATACGCTGATCGACGAGCTGTCGGGCATCGTTGACGTAACCACGGCGGAAAAATCGAACGGATCGGTCACGGTGTACATCAGCGGTCTGGCGGTCGTCGAGAATGCGGATACGTTTGAACTGGGCACGCGCATGGAGTCCGGGGCCACGCAGGCCCGGCATGAAATCATCTGGAAGGGGACCAAGACCGCCGTCAAGATCACCGGCGGAGAACTCAAAGGGCAGTTGGATGTCCGGGACAACATCATCCCGGCCTACCGCAAGAAACTGGATGAACTGGCGGCCAACATCGTGCGCCAGGTCAACGCGGTTCACCGGACGGGGACCGGTTTGACAGGGGTGCAGGGGCTGGACTTCTTCAACAGCGCCTTCACCACGGCCGGCACCATCCAGCTGGATTCCGGCATGAGCGATCCCAACCTGATCGCCGCTTCGACAAGCGGCGAACCGGGCGACAACACGGTCGCCCTGGCGATGGCCGACCTGCGCAACCAAACGGTCATGTCCTCGGGAACGGCGACCATGTCCGAATTCTACACAACGCTGATCGGCAACGTGGGCGTGGACACGCACGAGGCGGAGACGCTCAAGGGAAACTATGAAGCCATGATGGAGCAAGTCGAATATTCGCGGCAGTCGATACAGGGAGTATCGCTGGACGAGGAAACCGCGAACATGATGAAAATGCAGCAATCGTATAATGCGGCCGCGCGGATCATCACGACGATGGACGAAGCGTTGAGTACCATCATCCAGGGAATGGGTGTTGTCGGCCGTTCATAAGTTCATATTCATGACGCCACGGAGGGTGATGTGCTGATTTTGACACGGAAGTTGGGAGAGTCGATCACGATAGGGGACGATATCAAGGTGACCGTGCTGGGGATTTACGGTCGCCAGGTTCGCCTGGGCATCGAGGCTCCCTTAAAAGTTGTGGTTCACCGCGAAGAGATTTATGTCAAGATTCAGAACGAAAACCAGAAAGCGGCTCGAACCATCAAGGAGGACTTGGCCAGCGTGATGCAGGTTCTCAAGGACAAGATCAAGAAAGGCGAGACCAAGGGCCGGAAATCGACCCAGATAAAGTTCAAGGGCGAAGGCAGCCACGGGACGCGGCCCAATGATTGACTGGAGACGCTGGATGCGACGCAAGGCGGTGACAATACTGCCGGCGTACGAAGACCCGCTGACGACTTATGGCCGCATGGCGGGTGGCAAGGAGACGCCTCCGCCGGAGACGCCGCGCACCCGTACGCTCTGGAATCGGATATTCCGCGCCGGGCATGACACCGGCTTTGTCTATTATGACGATTGAGCCGGGGGAGATACGATGCGAATAACCTCACAGATGCTGATCGACACGGTCGGGTACGATATCGCCAACAGCCTGAGCCGATATGCCCGGACCGAGACGATGTTGTCGTCGGGCAAGCGGATCACGGCCCCCTCGGACGATCCGATCGGGACCCAGCATGACCTGACGCTTCGGACGCGTCAGAGCGCCATCGCCCAGTACATGTCCAACATCAGTCAGTCCAACGGCTGGATGGCGGCCTACGATACCGGCCTGGGGGATTTGAAAGACATCTATAGTTCGGCCAAGGAAGTCGCCATATCGATGGCCAACGATACATACGACGCCACCGCGCGGGAAGCGGCTGCCGAGGAAGTCGAATCGCTGTTCGAGCAGGTATTGCAGATCGCCAACGGCAGCGTCGACGGCCGACAGCTCTATTCGGGATTTCGGACGCGCACCAAACCTCTGGAAGCCTCAGCCAACGGCGTTATCTATCAAGGCGACCGAGGTGTTATTAACCTGGATATCGACTTTGCCAGCCAGATCGTTTCCAACCTGAACGGCGCCGATCTGTTCTTCAAGCAGGTATCCACGCTGGGAAGCGATGCCGACCTGGATGTCGGGATGACCGGGGCCACCCGCCTAACCGATCTCCATTTGGGCGAGGGCGTCGACCTCGCCTCCGGCACCATACAAGTATTCGACGCCAATCGGAATTTGACATATACCGTGGACGTGTCGGGAGCCGTGACGGCCGCCGATGTCGTCACCGCGGTCAATGCGCAGTTGGGCGCCGCCGGCAACATGTCGCTGGCAGTCAACGGGACCGGCGCATCTTTCCGCTGGATCCCGGTTGTCGGAGCGACCAACACGGTGACCGATACCACGCCGCTATCGAACCTCAACAGCGGCACCGGCGTGCAGCGGCAGCCGGGAACAATTCTCATCCGCAACGACAGCGGCACCATCTCCTTCGAGGCGTCGATCGGTTCGGCGACAACTCTCGGAGAGGTGCGGACGGCCATCAATGATGCCTTGACGGCACAGGGAATCACCGGCGTCACGGTCGGATTCAATAGTTCGGGGACCGGACTGGCCGTCACCGACAGCAACGCGGTGTCGCTGGGATTAACTATCGAAGATGTCTCTGAGCAAAGCACGGCGGCGGCGGACCTGGGCATTTCCGGACGGGTCGACGGGGTATTGGAAGGGCGGGATCTCAGGCCGCAGGCGGAATTCGTGATTACCGAAGGGGGCGGGACAGCCGGTCATGACCTCGGCCTTCTGGGCACGTTCAAGTTCGAGACCGCCGGAGAGGAACTCGAGCCCCGCTTGATGCTGGACACGCCGCTTTCGCAACTGAACAACAACAGCGGATTCGCACTCGGACGAATCAAGATTTCGCAGGGGGACCAGGTGGCCTTCGTCGATCTGGGCAATTCGACCATCGTCACCGTGGCCGACGCCATTTCCGCGATCAATAGCTGCGGGTTGGCGATTACGGCCGAGGTCAACACCGCCGGAACCGGCCTGCAGATCCGGCCCACCGTGGATGACCGGACGTTGATTATCGAAAACGCCGACGACGGCCAAACGGCTTCGGATCTGGGGATTATCGGTTCTCCCGACATGCTGGGGTCGATGATGTTGCTCATCACGGCGCTGCACAACGATGACCGGGCCATGGCCGAAAAGCTGAACGGGAATCTGGACAAGGCCATGGACGAGTTATTGAGCTCGCGCGCGGCGGTGGGAGCGAAGGTAATCCGCATGGATGCCAGCCTGAATCGTCTGGAAGCGGCCGATGTAGAGACCGCCAAGCTCCTGTCGGAGGTCGAGGACGCCGATATCACTGCACTGATCACCCAGTTGTCTAAAGAACAAAATCTGTATCAAGCGGCGCTGCTGGCCGGCGCCAGAGCCATACAACCCTCACTTTTGGACTTTTTGGATTAATAGGAATAGAGGTTGCGTATGAAAGTCAACACGTCACGGTTCGGGGAACTGGAAGTGCCGGAGAATCTGGTTATCCGGATGACCAAACCCGTCCTGGGTTTCGAGCAGCTCAAACGCTACGTGATCGTCGAAACGCCCGATTTCGAGCCGTTTAAGTGGTTTCAGTCTGTGGACGATCCCCAGGTGGCCTTCGTGATTGTCAATCCCCTGCTTTTCTTCCCGGATTACACCATCGAGGTCAATCCCCGGGAGATCGATGAGTTGCGGGTAGACAACGTCCGGGATATCAACACCTATGCCATCGTCACCATCCCGCAGGAATATACCCGGATGACGGCCAATCTGCAGGGGCCGATCCTGGTTAACACGCGGACCAATCTGGCCAAACAGTTGGTGCTGGTGAATTCGACCTATCGGATCAAGCATTTGCTGATACCGACGGGACGGCCGGAGCCGGTCTTCGAGGAAGCGGACGTCAAGGAACCGGTCGGAGTTTAGGATCAACCGGAGAACCGGGTCGGGGTCACGGTTATGGATACCGGAGGTCCCGGATGGAAACCCGTTTGCGCGGACCGCGATGGAAGACTGTCATTTCTGTGCGACCGCCCGGCGGGGGCGCCGAAACAAGAGCGAATAGGATAAGGCGAAACGACATAGGATGAAATCAGGAAAGCCGGGAAAGTCCAAAAGGCGGCCGATGCGCCGCCATTGTCATAATCAATTCCAACACCCACAGG
>JAQVRW010000337.1 GCA_028700875.1 Candidatus Zixiibacteriota bacterium
ATACGGCGATGCAGGCTGCCGTGACGGCTGAGGCCGAACAGTATGCACCGGAGTCCTACCGTATTGCTAACGACACTCTGAGCGCCGCGAAGGCTGCCAAGACGGAGCAGGATTCCAAGTTTGCGTTGTTCAGAAGCTATGGCAAGTCCAAAGCCATGTTCGTTTCCGCCCAGGCCCTGGCCGACAAAGCCGCGGCTGATGCTGCGACCGAGAAGGAACGGGTTAGACTGGAAGTCATGGACATGATTGCCCTGACCCAAGCAGTCGTTGACAGCGCCACGGTGGCTTTGGAAAAAGCTCCCCGGGGCAAAGGCAGCAAGGCTGACATCGAATTGATCGCCAATGATCTGGCTTCCACGAATTCCGCTTTCGCGGCTGCGAAGGCTGATTTCGACGGCGGCAAGTTTTTGGCGGCGAAGGGCAAACTGGAAGCGGTCCAGAGCAAAGCCCGTAGCATCATGGCTGAGATCGAAGCGGCGAGAGCCAAGAAAGCCGGCAAGTAATCAGACCATCAACGGTCACAGTACGTGAAAACATGGATAAAGGCCGTCGTGTCATGCGACGGCCTTTATCCTAAAGGTGACCGCGCCGGTCAGGCGCCTTTTTTACATTGAATAACCCACCGGGATTCGGCATTATAATACCGTGAAACAGGTTGCCTTTGGATTAGCCCTTGCGCTGAGTTGGTGTCTTATAGGATGCCAGGAACAGCCGGCTTCGACTATGCAACGGGCCCGGTCCGCCCTGGAACGGGCTGCCGGCGTCGGGGCCATTCGATACGCCGAATCTGATTATCGTCGAGCGGAAGCGGTTTATCAGGAAGGGCAATTGGAAATAGCCCGTCAGAACGGCCGATTGGCGCCGTGGCGGAATTACGCCGCGGCCGATTCGCTTCTGCGGGCGGCGTTTGAGTCGGCCGATAAAGCGGCCCGTGAGGCCCAGACCAGAATCCACGAATTGCAATATCGGGTGCAAAGCGAGCAACAGACGCTTCGCAAGGATCTGGCCATGTGGCGCGAAGGACTTGACGGGTCGTTGCGGGTGTACAACGCCGAGAAATACTGGGGATCGGCGGAACTGGCCTTGCAGACGAGCGAGCGGTTGTTTGCCCAGGGGGAATATACTGCGGCCATAGAGTCGATTTTCAGCGCCCGGGATTGGTTGTCCCGCATGAGCCGGGTGCTCACGGAATACGCCAACGATGAAGCGTCGGGGTTGAAGCAGTGGCGCCGCTGGGTCGAGGAGACGCTGGCCGAATCGCGGCGTTCGGGCGGGACGGCTATTATCGTGGACAAGGTCAAACACAAGTTATACCTGGTGCAAGGCGGGAGGACGATTCATACCTATGAATGCGAGTTGGGGTATAATTCGGCCCGCCAGAAGTATTTCTCCGGCGACGGGGCCACGCCTGAGGGGAAATACCACGTCACCCAGGCTCGTCATCGGGGCAGCAAGTTTTATAAGGCGCTCATGATCAATTATCCCAATGAGCGGGACCGCCAGCGATTCGCCGAAAACAAATCGCACGGGGTCATTTCCCGGCGGGCCCATATCGGGGGGTTGATTGAAATCCATGGCGGCGGCGGCCGCAACGACGACTGGACCGATGGTTGTGTCGCCCTGACCAATCACGAAATGGATGAACTCATGAAATACGCGACGGTGGGAACCCCGGTGACCATCGTGCGTCGTTCCGATCGGTGGCCATGAGACGGTTCCTCATCATAGTCATAGTCGTCGTGGTTGTTGTGGCGGCGGTTTTGGTGACGATGGTCATTATCACCAATCGGCGGATATCGTCGCAGTACAAGGAAACGGACGCCTTAGACAGCACGAAGTACACGCTTCCGGCGGATGCCAAGGCGGCTCAGAAAACGCTCAGGGAAGCGCGGGCAGCCCTGGCCAAATTCCGTCCCACCGGGAAATATGTGGTCATCAACACCCACGCCAACCGTCTGTCGTGGCGGTCGGAAGATTCGGTATTCTATACCTGGACTTGTTCCACCGGGACCGGCGGCGAGTTGATCGACAGCGTCACCCATCGGAAATGGGTTTTCGATACGCCGCGGGGGGTGTTCAAAGTGAGCAGCAAGATTAAGGAACCCTGGTGGCGCAAACCGGATTGGGCGTATATTCAGGAAGATGAAAAGATACCCAAGAATGAGAGCGAGCGGTATGATCCCGAGATGATGGGGGAATATGCGATCGGTTTTGGCGACGGGTATTTTATCCACGGCACGATCTACGAACGGCTTCTGGGGATAAGTGTCACGCATGGATGCGTGCGGCTTGGTTCCGAAGATCTGGAAATCCTATGGTCTCTGGCGAAATATGGAACATATGTTTACATATTTTAGGCGTTCGGTCGTCCGGACCGCGGTTCGCTGGTCGTTGATCGCGGCGGTGGGGTTGGCGGCGGCGGTTTCCTGCGGGGGAAAACAAGCGGACCGGCCGGAGGCAACGCCCGACAAAAAGGGGAAAGGCAAGACCTGGAACCGGGCCGACGCCGAAGCGGAATACCGTTTCATCCAAAGCGAACTGAGTCTGATCAAGTCCGGCAAACCGTATCTGGTTCTGGATTTCAAACGCGACCGTCTGGTAATAAAACTCAAAGGGGCAACGGTGTGGAGTTACCCGATGGCGTTTGCTGAGGGGGATGCCGGCGAGGTAGCCCGCTTTCAGGAACGTTATCAAGGGGACGGCAACCGGTTGGTTCGCACCCTGACTGGTAAGCACCTCTTCGCCGCCAAGGGACAGACTCCCGATTCGGTTTTAGCCATCGTCGGTTCGGCCGTGATGGTCGATCCGAATAACCTGCAGCGGGAGCTTCCGGAGCGTTTTCAGCTTCATTGGGGTGACAACCTCGTTCTGGAGGTGCGGACCGATATCACCGGGACACCCGTCTCGCGTTTTCATAACGCCATGATCGAGATCGGCAAGATCCTGTACAAGCCGTTCGGCGAAGCCATCCTGGTCGTCAAGATCGACCCCGAGGAGGGGTTGACTCTTTATCGCGCCACCCCGGTGGGCATGGCGACGTTGATTTATCCTCCTTCGCAGTAGGCGATCATCACGAAGCCGGGGTCAACCGGCAATTTGCCCGACAATCGATAAGAAAGCGTCAATCGGATAAATTTCCCCGGAAAGAGTGGAAACAATCCGCGGAATCCTGCCCCTTGTTTTCCAGTTTAGGCATACAATAGCGGTATTGGGTAATTACCATTGACATGCTCCGCCTGGGAGTCTGAAAGGTCGGTGTTGCGCACCTCGGCGGGACCGATCTCGAGGAGAATGTCAACCGGGTGTGAAGCAGGCTGCAATTCGGAGCGTCCGCATTCGGGGGTTGAGATTATCAGTCGCTCATAGGGATTCAGAGGAACAATTTGGTTGACAAACGCCGTTGAAGTAAACAAATTACAGCCCGTTTGGGGGGGGCGGCCTCATGCGGGGAAATCGCATAGAGTTGTCGACCGCGGGAAAATGACCGCCGGTTCCGGATAGGAAAAGCAGTAGTGCAAAACGCACGCAGGGTCTGAAGCCGGAAAACAGGAGACTGATAGCATGGCAAGCCTTGTTCTAATCGTGATTGGTATCAGCATTTTTGGACTGGCCTTTGCGGCGTATCTCAGCCGCTGGGTGTTGCGTCACGGGACGGGAAGCCCGGCGATGCAGGCCATTTCCAATGCCATCAAGGAGGGAGCGGAGGCGTTTTTGCGACGCCAGAACCGCACCATCCTGCTGCTGGCGATTCTCTTTGCGGCGATACTCTTTGTCGGGTATGGGTTCATCCGCAGTCATCACGATTTCGACCCGGTCGGCAGTTCTCTGCAGTTGGCCTCGTGGATTACCCTGTCCTTTGTTTTCGGCGCGCTGTGCTCCGTTTTTGCCGGGTATGTCGG
>JAQVRW010000026.1 GCA_028700875.1 Candidatus Zixiibacteriota bacterium
GACCGGGGGAATCTCACGACCACGGTCAACAACTTCGGCTATGTCGGCGGATACTCCAGTATCGGACGGCCCTCGGGACGATGGCCGGCCAACAGCACACATGATTACCTGGCCGAGATGAAATTCTGGATCGGCGGCGTGAACGCCGCCGGCGACACCCTGCTGGCCGACACCGATGAGGATTTCAATCCCCTGCCCAACTGGGCCGCCGCGGCGACGCCGACCGACATCCTCCTGTCAACCGATACCACCCGGTACCCCTATGACCCGACCGATACGGTCGGTCTCGGGATAGGCTTCCCGGCCTATGGCTGGCAGGTGTGGGATGTCGCTGGGGCACAGTGGGCATACAACCAGGTGTATCATACCCTGTCCGCCAGCTTCTATCCGGGCGGACCGGTCGGCGTTCAGGAGTCGATCTGCCGGTATGGCGACGACGCCCTCGGCTCGCCGGTCATGGGTTTGGAAGTGACGCAGACGGTGCGGCAGTGGAACTACACCGAAATCAAAGATTTCATCATTTTCACACTGGAGATCACCAACGCCAGCACCCAGGACTATCATGACGTCGCTCTAGGCATCTATTGCGACTACGACGTAGGCGGCAACGATGCGGCCACCGGCGAAAACGGTCGTTTGGGAGATCTGGTGGCGATCGACACGGCGTTGAATCTAGCCTGGACCTATGATGAAGACGGGTACGATCCGGGCTGGGGTCCGGGCGTCGAAACCGGTTTCATGGGCACGGTCCTCCTCTCCACGCCGAATGACGTCGGTATGACCTCGTTCAACACCGGCCAGTGGGAATTCCTGCCGACGACCGACCTGGAACGGTATGAGATGATCACCAACGATGATTTCGACGAGTCGTTGCCTCCCACCGACCAGTATTATGTCCAGGCGGTCAAGGGGATCGATCTGCTGGCCGGGCAAACCTTCCGGGTGGACTTTGCCTTAGTGGCGGCTCCCAATGCCGATCTGCTGAAGCAGGTCGCCGACCGGGCAAAAACCCTGTATACGAACAAATTCATCGCCTCCCGACCGCCCGACCCGGCCGTTCTCCGGGCCACCGCCGGCAATCACAAAATCATATTGAAGTGGGATGATACTGCCGAGAAATCGGTCGATCCCGCGTCCGGCGTGGCGGATTTCGAGGGATATAAGGTTTTCCGCTCCACGGACCAGGGCAATACGTGGGGCACGCTGAAAATCAACAGCGATTATTCGGTCGGCCCGGATTATGTCCCGCTGAAGTTGTATCTATCCGATGATTTCGGGCGCATCGCGCATACCTTCTCTGAGGCCAACCTGGTCAATGGCCAGGAATACTGGTACGCCGTCGTGGCTTTCGACAGCTCCGGCCAGGAACTCGATTTTACGTCGGGGAGCCCCAATAACAGCACCAATATCGTGCGGGTTTTCCCGCGCAGCGACCCTCTCGGATACCAGTCGCCGCAGGGAAGCATCCAGCATGTTTACACCGGGACATGGGAGGCCTCCTTCGATTCCGTAGAGGTCTATATCGTGGATGAAGCCGCCGTTACGGGGGATGAATACAAAGTGACCTTTTCCCCGGATTGCTTCCCCACCTGGAACCTGATCGATGTCACCACCGGCGATACGGTCCTGGCCGCCCAGGATCAGCTTGAGGGAGATGCGGGAACGTATCCCGTGGCCGACGGCCTTCAAATCGTCGTCACCAACCCGCGGCTTGTCGACACCTTCTATCAATCGGGTTTCGCCGTGGCCGGACTGACGACGCTGGAGCCGTTGTTCCTGGAGGAATTCTATTCCGGATACGGCTGTAACGACAATTTCCGGAACGATATCGAAATCCGTTTCACGGCGACCGGTTCGGTCGCCTATGACTGGTTCTCCGACAATCCGGTCACGGTGCCATTTGAGGTCTGGAATACGGTCACCAATACCCAGGTCGGCTGTTGGATAGCCGATTTCTGGGGCGACGGCGAATGGACCCAGACCGATACCGACTACGTCATTCTGACCAATTACGATTATGACGGTGGGAATTTTCATCCCGAGGTTCTGGCGGAATATCTGACCTGGGTGGCGGCCTTCGACGTCCAGCAGATTCCGACGACCGGAGACATCCTGAGAATCAACGGCCCGCGGCTGATGTCGCCCGACGATGAATTCGCCTTTTCATCGCATAAGATCGTCGGTTCGGAAGCCTCCCGGGATATCGATAAGATCCGGGTGGTGCCGAACCCGTACCTGGGCGAAGCCTCTTGGGAATCCAGCGAGGGCCAGCGCAAGCTGCAGTTCGTCAACTTGCCCGATCAGTGTTCCATCAGGATATATACGCTGGCCGGCGAGTTGATCCGGACTCTGGACCACACCAACGGCACGGGCACGGAAGACTGGAACATGCTGTCCGAGAGCAACCGGGGCATCGCCTCGGGCGTGTATCTGTTCAGCGTGGAAAGCGACTATGGCAATTACACCGGCAAATTCGCCGTTATTAAATAACCAGGGGGAGAACGATGATGCGAAAACTACTCTCAGTTATAGCCATCGCGGTCCTCTTGGCGGGACTGGTCGATGGTTCCGATTTCACCAAGACGGGTTCCGTGGGAGCCCAATTCCTGAAGATCGCCGTCGGTTCCCGCTATCAGGGACTGGGGGAGGCTTCGGCCGCCCTGGTCAATGACGCCTACAGCCTGTACTGGAATCCCGCCGGTCTGGCTTCCATCGAGGGGAACGCGGTTACCTTCACCAACGTCAATTGGGTTTCCGATGTCGCCCTGAATTATGTCGCCATCGCCAATCAGGTCGGCGATTACGGCGTCCTCGGTTTTTCCGCGACCCTGCTGACCATGGGGGACATGGAAATCACGACCGTGGACCAGCCGGAAGGAACAGGCGAGTCATTCGGTTCTTCCAGCTTCGCCCTGACCGCCGGTTTCGGCCGCAACCTGACCACGCGGCTGGCTTTCGGCATCTCCATCAAATATATCTATGAGAAGATCTACAACGAATCGTCCGGAGGCGTAGCGTTCGATTTCGGCACCCAGCTCCATACCGGGTTGCGCTCCCTGCGCATCGGCATGAACATCGCCAACATGGGTCCGGAATTGAAATTCTCCGGCCCGGATCTGATCCACTCCCTCAATCAGGAGGGAGGGGCAGTCTCCAACGGCGCCATCTCGGTGGACGGATACGAACTTCCCCTGACCTTCCGGCTGGGGGCCGCCTACGATCTGATCACCGATCTCGACAACCGTTGGACGCTGGCGGCGGAAGCCAAGCATCCCAATGACAATGATCAGCAGTTGTCGGTCGGGTCGGAATACGCCTATCAGCAGAAATATTTTCTCCGGGGCGGCTACAAACTCAATTACGACGAACAAGGACTGACCCTCGGCGCCGGTTTACGATCGCGAATCAGCGAACAGACGATGCTGGTGCTGGATTATGCCTGGGCCGACTTCGGCCGGCTGGAATCGGTTCATCGTTTTTCGATCGGCTTCACCTTCTAACGATTCTCAAGCCCCAAAAACCCGCCTTCGGGCGGGTTTTTTTTTGGCCGGGCGCGTATATTATTCCTGAATCCGATTCCGGCAGGGACCGTAGATCAGATAGGGGATTGAACGGGCCCCTCTCGGCAAGCGTCTTATGGTGAAGGGCAAAGGTCGCAAGGATGTCGAAACTGATATTCATAGCATGGTTGATGGTCGCGGGACTTCTGCTTCCCGGCCTTGCCGTCGCCGGCGAACAAGAGGCCCTGTTGTCCCATGATACCGGCGCCGTGTATGAAGTCGCGGTCCGCGGCGGCGCCATCTGGGCGGGTTGGAACGACGTTTTGTATTACTCATCCGACCACGGCATGTCGTGGCGCCGGTATGATACCAGCACCGGGTTTGGCCCCGGCTGGACCTCGGCCATTTCCCTGGCCGATGACACCGTCTGGGCGGCCACCTATTATGCTGTCGTGAACGGCGGCGTCGAGTACTATGTCAACGGCGGCATCTATTCCGGCGGGTTGAATAACCCCGTCTGGGAATACCATGAGGCGCCATCGCCCAGCGACCCTGGGAATATCATCTATGATATCGCCATCAGCGAGGGAATCATCTGGACCGCCAACTGGTGGAAATCGCTGCAGCGATCCGACGACGGAGGGACGACGTGGCAGTTGATCATCCCCGATACGGTGCCCTACCTCAACCCCCGCGACCGCTTGAACCAACGGATATTTTCGGTGGCCGTGGACGGAGAAATCATCTGGACCGGGTCACAGGATGGTCTCAATCTGTCGCGCGACAGCGGGCATTCGTGGACCACGATCCGATACACCGGCAACGAACATGGACTTATCTCCAACAAAGTAGCGGCGCTGGCTTTTCGCGACAGCGGCGATGTCCATCAACTCTGGGCCGCCTGCTGGACCACGTTCAAGCCGGGTGAAATCTCCGGCCTATCAATCTCCAGTGACACCGGACGGACCTGGCGTTATGCCCTGCCCGGCCTGCGCGTCTGGAATTTTCTTTTCAACCAGGGCGATGTTTTCGCCGCGACCGATTCCGGCCTGATGTTTTCGTCCGACGGCGGCAACACCTTTTCCAATCTCAGCGCCGGGAAACTTCAGGCGGGGACCCCGGCGTACGCGATCGGCATGACCGATGATTTCCGCCTGATGGTCGGCACCGGGTCGGGCCTGTATAATGCCATCTATGACGGCAATTATTGGCAAAAGATCGATTTCATTCAACTCCCGGCCGAGGAGCATCCGGCGCCGATTCCCGGCATCCTGGCGGTCAACCTCTGCCGCCCGAACCCATTCAACCCATCGACCACCATCCCCATATATCTGCCTCAGACCGGTTTGATCAAACTGGAAATCTATGATATCCTGGGTAGAAAACAGCGTACGCTGGCGTCGGCCGGCACCCGCGCCGGTGAGCATGAATATGTCTGGGATGGCTGTGACGATACCGGCCGAACGCTGGCCAGCGGCATCTATTTTTGCCGTCTCACCGATGGCCGGACTGCCGCTATGCAACGGCTGATTTTGCTGCGCTAGATCAAGTTCTTCTTTCTCCGATTTTCAGACATCACGTTTCCGACGGACCGGGTCGCGCTTTTGCCCCGGATACCCCTCGCCGTCTTCCTCTTTCACGCGAAATGCCACCAGCGGGTAGGCAATCGCGAAGGCCATGACGACCGGCAGAATCACCCAGATAATATTGCCGTCCGCGCGGGGAGACTGTCCGAGATTGAATCGGGCGAGCTGATGGAAGACCATCGCCAGGATGACATTGACCCCCGTGAAGATTCCGGCCATCATGACAAAGACCACGTCACGGACATGGGCTTTTCGTCCTTCGGTGGCCAGCCAATACTCCCGATGGGGGATATTGACCATCGACGGCGGCAGCTTCCTGACCAGCACTCCCACCAGGGGAACCCAGACATTCAGGAAAACGATCATCAGGTACCAAAGGACAAAGAAACTCTCCTTCGATGACCATCCGTCGGGATTGCCTTTGAGGTCAAAATGGGAGGCGATCCGCTCTGACAGAAGGGGATGGTAATAGATCGCCTGGATGACCAACGTCGCCACCGAAAGCGGCCAGAGGATTTTCAACAACCTGTTCATGATAACCCTGACCAATTGCCCTTGATATCGTCAATGTAGCCGTTTATTGGCCTGATAGAAAGTCCAAACGCAGTAGGAAACGACCGTCAGGTTATAGGAACCGCCGGGCAGTTTCGACCGATTTTTCGCCCATTGCAGACGGGGGCATCCCGCAAACCATTATCGTTATGATGGTTACGGGGCTATCGCGGGTGGGCAGCCGGTTTGCATGATATCTTCCTGAAGAAAAGGAGTTCGTATGCCACAACGGATCACCAACCAGTCCGAAGGATCGGAAAACGTGCGCCGTATCAACATGACGCACGAGGCGTTACTGAAGACGATGGAACGGCTTTCTTCAGGTTGGAGAATTGATCGGGCATTGGACGACCCGGCCGGATTGGTCGTCTTGGAGAAAATTCGGTCGCGGATCGCGTCTTTGAATCAGGATATCGAGAATACCACCCTGATGATCCGCAAATACGAGACGGCAGAGTCCATGATCAACGAACTACGGTCGACTGCGCGCAACCTGCGGGTCATGGTCGAGGCGGCGGAGGATGTCACGACTGGCGAAGGGGCCCGGGATATCCTGAAACATGCCGCCGCCGCCGCCGCGGGGCGTTACAATTACCTCATCGAGACGGCGTCTTATGAGGGGGCGAAGTTCTTCGATGGTTCCGACGAGGCGCTGGCGTTTCTGCCGCGATTGGCAGGGATCGACCTTTCCAGTCCCGCCGCGGCCGAGCAGTCGCTTGGGATAATCGACCAAACGGAAACGCAACTGTATGCCGCGCAGGTCGATATCGGGGCAGTCCAGAAGAACGATCTGGAGACTCACCGCGCTACTCTGGAGATCACCGCGGCCAACCTGACCGCTTCCGAATCGACTATCAGGGATGCTGATGTCGCTCGGGAGATGGCCGCGACGGTCCGCCAGGAAATCCTTTTTGATGCCGGTATGGCCCTGATGGTTCACTCCGGCGTGAACCGCCCAGGTATTATCTCGGCCTTATTCGGCGATTAGGGAAACGTCCTTGGTGGGACCTTACCACATAGGAAAACCGCCGTTCCGGCAAGCCGGGACGGCGGTTCTATTGACAGGGGATTGGTGACTTGTTTATGGGCGCTTCTGGGCCTTCTTCAGGACCTTGCCCGCTTTGAGGCAGGAGGTACAGACCCGCACTTTTTTCGGCACGCCGTCGATTCGGGCGTGGACCCGCTGGAGATTGGGATTCCAGCGCCGTTTGGTGCGGTTTTGAGCGTGCGACACGGAGTGTCCGGTCGAGGGCTTCTTACCGCAGATTGCACACGCTTTGGCCATTTTTCACTCTTCCTTATCTAAATCAGATTGTCAGTATAACCCAAATCCGGGCCTTGTCAAGCCATTTTTTGGCACTTTTTTCCGCCCTTCCTTTTCCTTTTCCTGTTCCGCGGGGTCCTGATCCGCCGGAGGCGGATTGAGACCCTGCGGGGGTGCCCCGCCGCTTGCGGTGGGGTTGGTTTCGTGTCCGGTCCGCCAAGGGCGGATCCACTCCTGCCGGGAAATCCATGACCCCGCGGTTGATATGTTGACGAACCGACCTGTTTCCCCTATACTACATCCGGAGGAACCCCCTTATGCCGGCCAATCTGCCGCCCCAATATTACGAGCTGGAACGGCAATTCCGCGCGGAAAAAGATACCGCCGAAAAGCTCCGTATGGCCCAGGAGCTTTTGGCGATGATGCCCAAACATAAGGGCACCGACAAGCTCCAGGCCGAGATGAAGGCCAAGATCTCCCAGCTCAAGAAAGACCTGACCGGCGGTGGCGTCAAGAAAGGCGGCGGCCCGGCCCGCCTCGAACAGGCCGACCATGTCGAACGCGAGGGGGCCGGGCAGGTGGTGCTGATCGGCCCGCCCAACACCGGCAAGTCCTCGATCGTCGAGGCGACCACCCATGCCAAGCCGTTGGTGGCCGATTTCCCCTACACCACCCGCGAGGTCACGCCAGGGATGATGCAGTACGAAACAATCCGGATTCAGTTGATCGACACGCCGCCGATTTCGCCGGAGCAGTTCGAGACGTATTTATTGGGCATCATCCGCAACGTCGATCTTGTTTGCCTTATCGCCGGGCTGGATGAGGACGATTGCGACGGAAAACTCCAATACGTAATCGATAAATTGAAAGAACGCCGGATTATCCTGACCAACCAGCCGCATGATCCCGAGGCGATGGAGAATGTCGGCCTCGCGTTCAAGCCGACGATCTTGATTGCGCACAAGATGTTTGAAGAAGGGGCCGAGGCGCGGCTGGCGAAGCTGAAGGCGGCGTATCCCGATTACCCGGTCGTGGGGACCTCGATATTGGATGATGCTTCGATGGATGCGTTTCGCAAAGCGATCTTCGACGGCTTACATATCATTCGCGTGTTCACCAAGCAGATCGGCCATGAGGCCGATTTCGATGATCCGATAATACTCAAGCCGGGGGCGACGGTGGAGGCGGCGGCATTGCATCTGCACAAGGATTTCGCGTTCAAGTTGCAGTTCGCCAAGATTTGGGGCGAGGGCAAATTCCCCGGCCAGCGCGTGCAGAAGACATTTGTGCTCTCCGACGGCGACATTGTGGAGTTTCATATATAGGCAACAATAGTGGATTGGGAGTTTGCACAAGCGAACGCCGATTTATATCGAGAGTAGGAGGTTCAAAGTGTTGGTGTGGTTTTTGGCCTGTTTTCTAGGCGGATTGCTTTTTGGCGGTTTAATAGCTTGGTTGATTGCCGCCGAAAGGACACGGAAGGGTTTTACTCAGCAACTTGAAGATTCACATCGCGCTGCAAGTGAAGCGGAAGGGAAGGTCGTTGCGTTGGAGGCATCGCTTAGCCAACAACTTTCACAAGAAGAAAAACGTAGTGCGAAGGCGGCTGAGGATTTTGATAAGCTAAGAGAAAAGTTGTCAAATGAAGAAAGAAGTCGTGTTCGAGCTGAGACAGAATTGAAAGAGAATGTCCAGCGCTTGAATGAAGAGCGAGCTCTGCTTGAAAAAGCACAAACTGAATTATCAGACGCGTTCAAAGCCCTTGCAGCGAGTAGTCTAAGCGACAACAATGAGTCCTTCCTAAAATTGGCTCGAACGACGTTCGAAAAGATCTTAGCCGACGCCAAAGGAGACTTGGGGCAGAGGCAAGAAGCAATTGACGGTCTCATTAGACCGATTGGCGCGTCACTCAAGCTATTTGAAGAACATGTTCGCAACTTGGAGACAAATCGCCAACAGGCCTATACCAGCCTAGAAGAGCACCTAAAATCGTTAACGGGTACGCAACAACAGTTACAGAAAGAAACTGGTAACCTCGTTACCGCACTAAGGACGCCACATGTCAGGGGTCGATGGGGTGAAATGACGCTTCGTCGCGTCGTGGAACTCGCCGGGATGTCGGAACACTGTGATTTTGTGGAACAGGTCACCGTAACAGGTGAAGGCGCGCGGCTTCGTCCAGATCTTATTGTACACTTGCCATCCGATCGGGACATCGTTGTTGATGCAAAAGTATCGCTGGATGCCTATTTGACCGCGACGACGGCGGAAACCGAAGACCAGAGAGAAGAACTTATGATTAAGCATGCACAGCAGGTACGAGCTCATATGAATGGGCTGAGTATAAAGGCGTATTGGGATAACCTTGCGAAAACGCCCGAATTTGTCGTTATGTTCATCCCCGGAGAATCTTTCTTTGCGGAAGCTGCGCATCATGACACGAGCTTGATAGAAGACGGTATGCAAATGAAGGTCGTCCCTGCTACCCCAACAACGCTCATTACGCTCTTGAAGGCTGTCGCCTACGGATGGCGTCAAGAGCAGATAGCCAAAAGCGCCACGGAGATAAGTGACCTCGGAAAGCAACTATATGAAAGAATGAGAGTCTTGATAAATCACGTTAATGATATCGGTGAAGGGCTTCAGAAGGCAAACAATGCCTATTCTGCGGCTACTGCTTCAATAGAGAGGAGGGTTTTACCTGCTGCCCGACGTTTCAAGGATTTGGGCGTTCAAGTCAATGAAGAGATTCCGATTGTTGCGATAGTTGAAACCACACCTCGTAGGATAATCGCGCCGGAAGGTGACCAAATTGAAGGAGAGGCGTAAGCGGGCGAACCACATCGGAGCAATACGCCGGATCAATAAAATCGGGTTGTATAAAGGTGGAGGATTGCGTATCCGCCAAACATTAGAGGGTCATCATGCTGTGGTTTATCGGTATAGTATTGGCGCTTATCACCACTTGGTACTCCATTGATATTTTCCGCAATAGGCACCCGCTGAATCCCGAGGAAATAATGCACCTTGCGGAAAAACGAAGAAGAATCAAAGCATTATCGCAGTTCGCATATAGGGTTTCGGAAACACCTGCTGATCCTGAAGAAAAGAAGGCCATGATTGCCAGTGGTGAATTCAAAACCTGCGACATGGATTATTTCACAACTCCTTCCCGATTGGCCGGATTGCTAAAGTACAAGAAGCACGAATGGATTGTTGTGGCTTTTGTTACTGGCCAAACGGTGCACGCTCATTGGTGGAATAAGGGCCGCGATGGCAAGAGTGTATCATTACGTATGCTGGCTGATACATATGAAACAGTATTTAAATCATATGCCACTGACACTGTCCTCATATTGCACAATCATCCGAATAGTGACCCAAGTAGGTTCCGAACAGATTTGCCAAGTGAAACGGATTTACAGACAGCGAATTGCCGTCATCAAGACTTAATCCCGCGAGGTAAAAGCCTACTGGAATTTGTTTGTGAGCGCGGGATTCCTCATCTCTATTATGCCGCATTTCACGCCGATGTTTTGCCTATCCGACCAATGATTAGCGAAATAGAAGGAGTAAATGGTTTAGGGGTTTTTGGAAACTACAAATTGCGTAGGGAAATGAGAAAGAAAACGCAGGGCGATATTATCCCCGGCGGGACCCTCGTATTGGAGGATCAATTATAAAGGTCATTTTTGTTTATTTCCTGAAACCAAAGGCATTTGCGTCGTATGTAACACGGGAGTGGGCCACGGATTTAACCGTGGAATTCCGTGATTGGAAATTCGAACTCGGATATGTGTATTGGGCTGGTACGCCTGCTGCCATCACGCCGCCTCCCAAAAGGCAGGCCACTCGGTCCGAAATCGGGTCTTACGTAGTCAATTAAAACGATTATAGTGCCCCGTCCTCCTCAGCAGCCATTTCAGCCGTAGCCGCAGGAAAATTCTGGAAGAAATAGTCCACTACTAAATAGCCCGACGTGGTGTCAATTGCCTCAGTGGCAAGGAGTATTGAGGTGAGAGGTTCTTTCAAAGATGCCCCATTCTTGGGTGGCCACTCTGCCATAAGTATACGCTCGCGCAGTACGATTCCCTGCATCCACTCGCCCGGTTTATTCCAAATGCTTTCTGGCAGCAAAATATCAATTTTTTCGTATTTTCCGTAAGCCGCGGCCAATTTGCTTTCCATGGCCTCAAAAGCCGACTTGAGCTCGATTCCATAGACACTCGTCTGAATGGTTTTCCCGCACGCCCTAATCCAAGATAGACCACAGTTTGGTGTTATCTGGAGGATATACCAATCGAATGCCGAGTGAGCCATAGGGACAGATTTTACGCGGAATTGGCACCGCCCAATCACTTCAATCCCGGGCCCAACCTGCTCCAGTGACATCCCCATCCACAAACCGAATGGTCCTTTTTTATCCATTAATATCGCTCCTTTCTCAAATCAACTAATATCGAATAATCGACCACTATTTTCAAATCCCAACTCGTACGTCGTCCAAAAGCTCGGAGATGAACAACGTTCAATTTAAGACGCACTTTGCTCAATTACAACGGATTTTCTCGCTGATTCTTTCCGATATCAAGGCCGGTGGCCCATCCCGCTGCCGCGGGGTGGGTTCCCGCTTTTGATTCCTGATCTACAAAATCAACACCGGTTTGATGGTGATTACGAAATCCCACCCTTTAGTAGATGAAACCATCAGGTTCTATACGTCTAGGTATTGGGCAATGGTTTGTCATACTGAGCAAAGCGAAGCATCTCGGTTCTTCATGGGCTAAGACCCTTCGCTTCGCTCAGGGTGACAGGCCGGCTGGGTGGCCTGCCTTTCATGGCGAGAAAAGCCGCAAAATGAGTATTACGTTGTATTACGAAATGACCAAAAACATGAAAAATAACCATTCGAAACCATTTCCAGGCAAGTCAATGCACGCCATATCGTACCAACGAAAAATTGTCGTTTTTCGGCCGCAAATCAGTAGAAGAATGCTAGCGATTTGGCAACAAGAAGACGTCTTTGGACAAAACTATGTGCCCGGCCGATGTTCACATCGGCCGGGGTGGTCTCCAATGGGGCAGATGTGGACATCTGCCGCCCACAAGCATCTCCACCCGCTTGTCATACCCGCGAAAGCGGGTATCCAGCAACATAACCAACAGAGATGGATTCCCGCTTGTCGCGGGAATGACATTGTCGGGGGGCGGGGGCAACGATACGTTGGAAAACATGAAAAATAACAAAGCAAACCCATTTCCCGGCAACCGCAAGCCGTTCATAATAGTCCAACGAAAAATTGCGATTTTTTGGGCGCAAATCGGTCGAAGAATGCCATCGATTTTGATCTCTTGTACCTGGGGGGTGGGTCGGACGTTCGTCCGGGTCTCACCGGTGGTTTCAATGCTTGACACAGCGGGCGGAAAGCGGCCATATTTCATGGAGTTGGCAGAATACTGATGTGGGGACGTATCATAAGGATATACCCCGAATTTTGCAAAATTGACGCGGGGAAAACCACTCAGAACGGGGAAAGGGAACCTACCATGGCAAGGCATTGGATTCGGAGATTATTCTGCGCGATTGCGGCCTGCGCCACCATCGTGATGGCGTTTACGCTTATCGACGGCTGCGGCTCGGCGCAATTGGTCAATCTCTGGCAGGACCCCTCGTACACCGTTACGCCGATGCATAAGATCATGGTGATGGCCATGCGCAAGGACCCGTTGACACGCCGCATGTGGGAGGATGCGTTCGTGGCCGGGGCGGCCGACAAATCCACCGTCACGAAAATGGTCGCTTCGTATCAGCTCTTCCCGAACGAGATGCCTGATCCGTCAGCCATGGATACGTTGGTGGCGAAGGAGGGATTCGACGGGGTCCTGATAGTGGCCAAAATAGAACTGGAAACGACGACCAACGAGATGCCGGGGTATGTCACGGATGAACAGGTGACCGAATACCACCCCAGATGGAATACCTATGTGACCCGTTACGAAAAGATATATCATCCGAGTTATGCCGACACGACGACCACGGTCAGTGTTCGCACGGATCTCTTGCTGGCAAATGATCAGGGGCGGTTGATTTGGTCGGCGACCAGCGAGTCGATAGACCCATTGTCTCGCGAAGAGGTCAGGGATGGCGTGGTCGGCACCGCCACCAAGCAGATGAGAAAATCGGGCTTTATTCAGTAAGAATGGCCGTGTCTGGCCGGTGTAAGGCGGGGTGCCCCGCCCCTTGGGGCGGGATAAGTTGTTCCATTATAACAAACCGGTACCCCACCCGCCGCGGCGGGCCGGGGGAAATCACGAACGACGCCAAGAACGCCCCATCGCCGGAACGGCGGGTTGATTAATCCCGCCGCTCGCCGTATAGGAGATGAATTTCCGGCTAAAACCTGACCCCGATCATGAACGAAAGATTCCTGTTCTTGAGCGAGGGGGCGCTGCTGAGATAATAAAAATCATCCGGTTCCGCCCCAGAAAGCTCGTTCACTTTGTCGGCGTCGACCGTGTTGGCCAGTCCCACAGTATATCTGACATCGAAGATGAAGTGCTTGTAGTCAAGCCCGCCGCCGAAAACGAGACTAAAGTCGATGGTTTTCATGCCGTCGGTGACATCGATTGATTCACCCAAGAACCCCAACTCGGAACTCAACATGACGCCGAGTGCCGGACCGACAAACAGGTTGGGATGGGCAGAACGATCGGGGAGAAGGTCATATTTCAGCAATATCGGGACCTCCAAATAATCAATGGCCCAATGGGCGTTGAAAATGAAGATGCCCTTTTCGGCCCCCTTGGAGACATACAAAATTTCCGGTTGCACGGCGAAATGACGGTCGAATTTGTAGGTCAGGAAAGCCCCGCCGATGAATGCGTCTCGGACGTCGAGGAACTCGTTCAACTCGTCGACATCGGTGCTGATGTCGGTGAGAGCCAATCCCAATTTAAATCCCTTGCCCGTCACGCCGGGGATCGCCTGCTGCGCGCTCACCCCGACGGTGAACAGCACGACGAGCGCAACAGCCATGAATAGTCTTCTCACAAAGCCTCCTTGCGTCCTTTCGGACTGTGTGGGATCGCGAACAATGCCAGGAGCGCCCCATCGCCGGAACGGCGGGTTGATTAATCCCGCCGCCCGCTGCAGAGGGGATGAATTTCCGACTAAAACTTGACGCCGACCATGAATGAGATATTCGTGTTCTTAATCGAGGGGTCGCCTTCGAGATAATAGGAGTCATCCGGCAACGCCCCAGTAAGCTCGTTCACCTTTTCGGCGTCGACCGTGTTGACCAGCCCCAGGGTATATCTGACATCGAAGACAAAGCGCTTGTAGTCGAGCCCGCCGCCGAAAACGAGACTGAAGTCGATGGTTTTCATGCCGTCAGAGACGTCGACTTCATAGTCGCTGATCTTGAATTTGGAACTCAGCAACACGTCCAGCGCCGGCCCGACAAACAAATTCGGATGGACCGGGCCATCGGGCATGAAGTCATACTTCAGCAACACCGGGACCTCCAGATAATCGCTGGACCAATGGGCGGTGATGAAGAAGAGATCCTTTTCGGCCCCCTTCATGACGTAAAATATCTCCGGTTGCACGGCGAAATGACGGTCGAAGCTGTAAGTCATGTAAGCGCCGCCGATGAATGCGACTCGGCTGTCGAGAAACTCGTCCAACTCGTCGTAGTCGGTGTTGATGTTGGCGATATCGAAGCCAAGTTTAAATCCCTTGCCGGTCACGCCGGGAATCGTCTGTTGCGCACTCACCCCGACCGTGAACAGCGAGACAAGCACGACAGCCAAGAGCAGTCTTCTCATAAGGCCTCCTTGCGTCCTTTCGGTTTGATTGGTTCGCTGTTTGGCGACGCTGATTCTTCGCCAGTGACCGAACACCCTGTCTAATATAGGCCCGTCCCGGCTGGGTGGGCTGACACAATATAGGACAGTTGTTGATTCAAAGTCAACCCGGTTTGTATCAGCCGGTGACGCGGAGATCGGTGACCCAGACAGGTCTTTTGCGCATAGAAATATCTTTCGGACCGCTTCGCTGGCGTGTGAAGCCCCGGATGTAAGGGCCGGCAACCCGGCCCGATATGTCATGCGGATAAGCGCCGTTTGCCCCGAGGCAAACGGCGGCAGTCGAAAAGAAATCGCCCCCGGTCAGCTCTTCATCGATTCGAGGAATTTCTTGTTGCTCTTGGTCTTTTTCATCCGGTCGAGCAAAAATTCCATGGCTTCGATCGGGTTCATCTCGGCCAGGAACTTACGCAGAATCCAGACCTTGTTGAGCACCTCCGGCGGTATCAGCAGCTCTTCCTTACGGGTGGAGGACCGGTTGATGTCCATGGCGGGGAAGATGCGGCGATCGGAAATCCGCCGATCCAGCACCATTTCCATGTTGCCGGTGCCCTTGAATTCCTCGAAGATCACCTCGTCCATGCGGCTGCCGGTTTCGATCAGGGCCGTGGCGATGATGGTCAGCGAACCGCCCTCTTCGACGTTGCGCGCGGCGCCGAAAAACCGTTTCGGTTTTTGCAGGGCGTTGGAGTCCACGCCGCCGGAGAGAATCTTGCCCGAATGCGGCACCACGGCGTTGTGGGCGCGGGCCAATCGCGTGACC
>JAQVRW010000338.1 GCA_028700875.1 Candidatus Zixiibacteriota bacterium
AAAAGATTCCCATTCAATTACAGTGTGTCGGACGCGGCGAAAAAGGTTTGGTTACCGGAACCGGATCCCGGTGATCGTCGCAAACTTCGTCGTAATCCGGTCCGTGGCCGGGATCGGAGCGGACCGACGCGCGTTTGATCTGCCCCGGCGCGGGGTGTCGTCGATCTCTTTGTAAATGTTGGTAATGTCCGTTATCCGCGACGTTAGTTCGTCGGATTTTTTGTATCGCATCTCGAAGTCCGTTACCATCTCCCGGACGTTCAGCATTTGCAGTACGCCCCACAATGGGCTCTTCTTCAGCTCCCGGTAATATTCGCCCGTTGCATCCTGCTCGGCCCGGTGGTGGACCCGGTTCTCGATCCGGAAGATCTGTTTCAGTGCGTTCAACCCCGAATTGTAGTAGACCCGATGGTTGTCTCCTACGTCCAGATGGGCTTTCGCCGTCTTATAGGTCTCATATGCCTTTCGCACCTCTCGATCCATCTCCCGGAACTCTCTCCCGTAGTTGCCGCGAGGCACGTAATGAGTTGGATCGTCAAGCACGATCGTCGATAAAACGAGTTCGGCACCTTCTGCTGTGAGGGGGATGGTTCCCTGCAGTTCGCTCCAGATCGCCGCCCGGGTGGCCGGGGTAGGGTTGTGCCGATGGGTGGCCAGGGCATGCAGATCCCGCACGACACTGTCCGGGAGCGTGGTAAAATATTGCTTGAGCCGTTTGATCGCCGTCTCCCGGCGTGCCGGGGAACGTTTGATTTCCTGTGCTGTCGCCAGCGTATTGTTGATGGCACGAGCGAGATCGTCGTCTTGGTCGTATGCGTACACGCTATCACCTTATTCGGAAGATACGGCAGCAACGTATATATAGCATTTGGAACGACAACGCTACTTACAGTTCGTATACCACTATTCTTATATTCGTGGAGAATCAATACTCGTCTCACAAAGGACGTGGTTGTTTGGATGTCGGTGTAATCGGCGTTGGTGCAATGGGCAGAAACCATGCCCGTGTCTATTCGGAACTGAAAGCGGTGGATTCGCTCGCTCTGTATGATCTTAACGAGCAGGCGGCAACCGACCTTGCCGGGGCCGTCGGGGCGACTGCCGTCCCGACCGTGGAGAGCCTGCTCAACCGCGTGGATGCCGTGAGTGTCTGCGTCCCGACACCCTACCATGGGGGGATTGCAGAACAGGTCATCGATGCCAGAGTACCGCTGCTGATCGAGAAACCCATCTGTGCAACGGCAGAAGAAAACCGGCGGCTCATTGCGAAGATCCCGGACAGTCTCTCGTCGTCGGGGTCGGGCACATCGAACGGTTCAACCCGATCGTGCTTGAGATTGTAACAAGGGGTGTGAACTACCCCCGCTTACGCAGGGGGCTTCCTACGAGTGTACCGGAACTTCAGGAAGTCCCAGACCTGTTTGTCATAGATTACCGGCAAATTGCCGATAGCCCGTTCACAAGGCATTCTATGATAGGAATCACAGATTCCGCATTCACATCCGACCTGCCGTTTCAATGCGAAATTGTGAATGTTTCGCAAAGATCACAGGTCATATACGATGTTCGCTGACGTTCATTGCACTTTTTACCTACACTGATCTGCAGATAGGTTGAAAGTCTAGCGAACCATATCTATATAGGATGTATACCTATATAATTGTTATGACAATCTGGAAGGGGCTCCGCTTTCATCCCCCCGCTGTCGCAGGGGGTCTTCCCGCTCCGCCCCTTCAACCCCGCGAAGATAAAATTGCCATGCCAACGTAATCATCGACGTCCATACTCTTCACTCCTGCCCCAGATTCTGCCGTCGTCGCTCCTGACGCTGCCATAAAATGGCGAAAGTCTCCGATATGATCATACCAACAGCAACGAATATTAAAATCCCGGCGATACTGATGGGAGCAAACAGATCGTCGGAGAATATTACAAGTGGCGCGATAAAGAGAACGCCCATGCAAATTATAAACGCTATATCATAGCGATTTATGTTGTTTTCTCTCATATTATCACTCCTGCCCTAGATCCTGGCGTCGCCACCGTTCCCGAGTCCGCCGCAACGTGGATTCATTACAATTAACCTCTTTGTGGTGAGCAATCTCGTCCCAGGTCCACCCGCGTTCCCGTAGATCTTCGATCAGTTGCCGTTTCTCGTCCGACACCGATATGGGTTTTCCTAACTTTTTCCCTTCCCGGACCGCCCGGAGTTGTCCGGCTTTCGTACGCCGGGAGATGCGTTTCGATTCCATCTCGTTCATCCAGGAGAAGATCGAGATCATAAGCGGCCGGTTATCTTCATCGATGCTATGCGTCCAGGGTTCGGTCAGCGAATAGACCCGGATGTTCCGTTCCCCCTCCAGTTCACTGAACGTCGTGATGCTGTCGAGCATGTTCCGGCCCAACCGGGAGATTTCATAGACCAACAGGGTGGTATACTGCGGGTTGATATCGAGAAATTCGATCATCCTCCGAAAATCCGGTCGTTCCATGGCTTTATACTTCGTGCCGCTCATCTTATCGGCGAACACGACGTTCACCCCCAGTTGTCGGAAGATCTGGATCTGGTTTTCCAAAACCTGACGTTTCGTCGATACCCGGGCATACCCCAAGGTCGTCGCGGGATCAACTTGTTTATCGAAAACAATGCACCGTTGCATGTAATCGATATCACTTAACGCATCATCATTGAGGGGGCCGCCCATCCGTTCCGGTCGAGCCACCGTGGGTTCTTTGACCGGTTCGATAACAGATACCGGGTTTTTGTTATCATCCAGTACGTATCCTTTGGTCAGACGGGGATCGAGTGGAGGCGGAATGACGAACGGTTTTCGTTCGGTTTCTCGGGAGCGTGCCGGCTTCTCACGATGGTTCCGCAAAATCTGGTCAATCAGGTCGTCGTCCGTGTCAACATCAATATACTTACCCATGTGTATCTCCTATACTCCATATACATTCACGTCCGCCGGAGGCGGTCTTGTCATACGTTCGGTGTTATTGATGACACACCCATGGTTGCGCAGGCGATATATATAAGGGTTTTGCTCATCGGTTATGGTCGCCAGAAATCACCCGATTATGCCGGGTGAATGTATACGCTGTTCGATGGCGGTATACCAATCGATAGAAGATAGCGGGATGCTTTGCCGGTATACAACCTCGGTCAACGTATATAGGGTTCGGTGGTGGTATGCCGGTATAGTATGACAGGTTGGTTTACAGAAATATTATACCGGTGCACCGAAATGCTGCACGCATATGCCCTGGTATGCAAAAATAGGCTTATATATTTGATTGACCAATAAAACGGTGGTGATGTGAGATGGTTCAACATCAAGGATTTGACGATGTGCGGGAGATCTGTGAGAAGAAAGTAACGTCTCAAGGAAAACAGAACAAGCAAATCAGGATCGTTGGCGGTCGGGGCGTGGCGAAACGGGCGACTAATGTCAACGGCCAGTTCGACAAGATTACTGGCGTTCGGCTCTGACAACGAGGTGATGATGATGGCAGAATATGATGGATGGAAACTCGACGTTCTCCGGAAAGGATGGCGAAACACCGTATGGGCAAAGAATGCGAGCAACCGGGATCTGGCGATTAACGCTCGCGGAAGTGCAGTTGCTAAAATGGCAGACAAGTTTGTCCACAACTACATGACAATCTGGTTGATGTCGAACACTCCAGACCCGGATGTAAGCAAAGCGAAATTGGCAATGACTCAACTGACCGATGCATATCAGACATTCAAAACTGTCAACTACCACCGGTTGAAACCGGTGGCTTGTAGAGACCGTTGTTACACGATTCTCCACAATTTAATTTGTACGAATGTTGCTCATATCCAAGCTTCACCCGTACCGGTCGGTTGACACGACCACT
>JAQVRW010000339.1 GCA_028700875.1 Candidatus Zixiibacteriota bacterium
TTCCGATGGAAGTCGCAGACGGTTCCCGAGTTAATGTATGCTTTTTCCCGGAGTTTGGCCGTTTTGGTCGGTTTGGTGGTAATTCTTTTGTCGATCAATATGTATGCGCTAAGGAGAATCAGCCTTGAATAGTCGCTGTTTTTCTTATATGAAATCATTTTCGTCCCTGTCCATAACAGGGCGACTTCTGCTGCTGCAAGCAGTTTCCGCCTTTGTGGTTATTATGAGTACACATGCCGCGTACAGTCAAATAATCTACAATCCGAACGACGAAAGATTTCGACAGTTGGCATTTGAGAAGGCGGTCTGGACATTCAAGGACTTTCGTCAACAATACGAAAGGGATATACGGCTTAGGGAACAGAATCTTATCTCGACGGAGAAGCTGTTCAGCACTGAGCGTCAGTACAGGATTGCCGAAATCGAATTGGAGCAGGCTCTCTTGGCGTTGACGCAGGAAACACCCTATCTTGCCGTGGAAAGAGCCATCCTGCGACAGGATACCCAGGGTCGGGCGATTATTGAAATAGAATTGCGCAATTTGAGCCAGATGCCGCCGTCCACAAACCTGGATTCTCTCATGGGGGATATTGACAGCCGCCTTTCATTGGATGATCTCCTAATACTCAGAAATGTCTTTGTATCATTGAAGGAAGATAACACCATTATTGCGCTCCCGTATGTGCGGAGGATTGATAGTCTGGTACCAGGGGAATCAACGGTTCTCACGTATCAACTGCTTAAGGACATAGACAGGGTTGAAGTCAATATTCAATACTCTGGAAAGGTTGAGACCAAACAAATCCAGCTTCAGAGAGGTACGGGAACGTCGGGATTACGAATGTCTGCAATTCCGATGGCTCAAGAATCAGAATATGGTTCGATAGCGGCGTATGATATTCATCTGGACCGAGGAGAGGGCTTCATGCCTTCCATCGAACTGAAGGTCGAGGGTCTTCCCGGTCTCTTTTTGGCATCTTTTACCGATGTCTCCAGCGGCGCTCGAGTTACGAAAGTGGCCTTCCCCCCCGCCAGCACCACACAGGAGTTGCGATTGGAGGTGCAATTACCTAGTCGCATGCAAATGGGTGGATTGATCGATTCGACACTTCGTTTTGTCGTACAAGCCTTATCTCCCACAGATGGCCGCCTCGCAGGCGAGATAAAGTTGGAACTGGTTCCCGTTGGCCGTGGAGAAATTACTCTGAAAGCCCGGAACTGGCGATTCTCACTCCACCGAAGTGAATCCATCGTCCTGCCTCTTGAGATAGCCAATATCGGTTCCGTGTCCGTGAGAGATATCAGATGGGAAATCAATCCGCCGGCCGGATGGAAAGCCGATCCCCAACCCCAGAGCATTGCCGTTCTCGAACCCGGCGAAACCGAAAATGCACAAATCATCATTCAGGCCGCGAATGATGAGATTTATGGGGAATACGAGATTGATGTAAGAGTGTTTTGCATTCACAATGGCAGTCGTATCGAAACCGATCTGAAAACATTTCGAGTGGAGTTGAATGCGGCTGGCGGCGTAACTAATATTGTTCTATTGGTGTCGTTAATTGGCGGCCTTATCGCCGCCGTTGTATGGTTGGCCAAAAGATTGGGAAAAAGATAGGGATAAAGACATCTATGCTACGTGCGGAGTCCTTGACCAAGGTATATCGGGGGGGCAAATGCGCTCTTGATGATGTTTCATTGGAAGTGCCCGACGGGAGCGTTTATTGTCTTCTCGGCCCGAACGGGGCTGGCAAGTCGACGCTGATCCACCTATTCCTGGACTTCATACGCCCTACCTCGGGCAGAACCATAGTCGATAATATTGTAGTACAGGAAAATCCCGTCGTTGCCAGACGATCGTTGGCGTATTTACCTGATCAAGTGGAACTATTCGAATCAATGACGGGTTTTGACAATCTGGGATTCTTTTGTCAGCTTGGCGGCCAGGCGCGCGATTCCCGAACGATGGCCGCGTTGTTTGCCGCGGTGCGTCTGGATTCAGTTTGGGGCGATGAAAAGGTGGGAAGGTATTCAAGGGGAATGAGGCAAAAACTTGGTCTGGCCATCCTGTTGGGGCGCGGAGCACATTCTTTCGTTCTCGATGAACCGACGTTGGGTCTTGATCCTCAATCCGGCCGTGATCTGGTGGAGACAATCAAAGAGCAGAGAAATGGCGGCGCGTCAATCTTATTGTCAACTCATGACCTGATGCGTGCGAGCCAGATTTCGGATTATATCGGCATTCTTCAAAATGGGAAACTTGTCAGGGAGTTTAGTGAATCGGAATTTAGAATGATAAATTTGGAGCAAACCTTTTTGGAATATTTCGATTCCTAAAGGATATGAGATTCGGAGAAGTTATCCACAGGTTGTCACATGCTCCTATCGTGCCCTCAATATCTATCAATATAACAGGGTTTTGAGTTACTTGCGACCGATATGGGCCAGAGTGTATTCATCCGCCATGGGAACCGTATCTCCGATTAACCCGGTCATACGTTCGCAGACCGGAAGCCAAAAGATCAACTCAAACGCTCCGAATTCCTGGTTGGCGGGATGGCCATTTTAGGATGAATCCAAACCGAAAAGTTCTGGGTCTTGACAAGTCAACCCCGATTGGCGAGACTCGAATTCAGTTCAAAGGAAGGGAAAAGGATCGATTTTTATTCAGGAACCCGATCTGGAGTTGATGCAAATCGTCACATATTTAGTCACGACAAGATGTAAGCTTTTGTCCGGCAACGCGATAAGTGAACTCGCCTCCCTCCACCGCGATTCGTAAAATAGGAATAATCACACTTGACTAAAAGGCAAAGATGATTTGGAAAGTTCTGAGTTCTGACCAGCCGGGGGAGCTTTTTTATTGGCTAACTTCCCGAATCACAACGACAAAGGGCGATACGCCGGAGCTGCGGCAGCTTCACACGAAGCTGATTTTAGCCTCTGGAGGCCCCTGATGTCAAAAATCACACTTAAAGACCTCCCGGCTTTGGCCGAAGAACTCAGTATGAACGGGGAACTGGTCGAGTCCTTCCTGTTCGCCTGCAAGCTCAAAAATCTCACAGCCAAGTCAATGCAGGGATACGGGGAACGCATCGCCTACCTCATGCGGTGGGCTGCCACACAGGGAAAAGACCTCGACGCGCTGACTAAGCGTGATCTGCAGGAATATATCACCATGCTGATCGACCGCGTGTCAGTGGCCACGATCAACGGGCGGATAGCCGTCTACAAGGTCTTTTTCAAGCACCTGAAGGATGAAGGCTTTCTGACCGTCGATCCCATGGCCGAAATCCGGAAAATGAAACAGCCAAAGCTAATTAAGGCCGTTCTCACTCCCGACGACATGGGCAAGGTGTTGAACCAGCTCGACAGGAAGACCTTCAATGGTTCTCGCGATTTCTGTATGCTGCTGTTGGCGTTTGACGCCATGGTACGCTGTAATAAGCTACTGTCGATTCGGTTGGACGAGCTGGACCTACAGTCGGGATTGCTCAAAGTCTTCGTGACCTTCCCCCATTCTTTGGTCCAGTCATAACCTCACGATTTCGGGTATTTCTGTCAATCGATTTTCGTAATTATTCGCAAATTCAGCCGGTGTTCGTTAGTTAAGAGAACGGTGCGGCCGGATCTCGTTGTTGTCAATCCTCCAGACGTTGATCTTGATTTGGGCGTCGGCCAGATCGTAGAATAGCTCCTCGTTCAGACACTCGTCCCGAAACTTGCCATTGAACGATTCGATGAAGCAGTTTTGCTGGGGTTTGCCAGGCTGTATGAACGACAGCTTGATCTGATGCCGGTCCGCCCAGCGGTCTAAAGCCATACTGGTAAACTCAGGGCCATTGTCGCAGACGATGACATCGGGTAAGGAATGGG
>JAQVRW010000340.1 GCA_028700875.1 Candidatus Zixiibacteriota bacterium
GCATTATCACCACGCCCAAACATTACCTTGCCAACGTCGGCGACGGCGGCCGTGACAGTTATCCCATCCATTTCGACGAACGCCTCCTTCGGGAAATATATCTGCCGCCCTTTGCCGCCTGCATAAGCCGAGGCGGTTCCCGTTCCGTCATGACGTCGTATAATTCTCTCGACGGCGTCCCCTGTTCCGCCAGCGATTGGCTCAACAACAGGCTGCTCAAGAGTGAAATGGGCTTTCCCGGATTCATCATCTCCGATGCCGGCGCGGTCGGCGGCGCTAACGTGCTCCATTTCACCGCCAGGGATTATGCCGAAGCCACCGTTAATGCGCTCAATGGCGGGCTCGACGTGATCTTCCAAACATCATATGATCATTATCCGCTTTTCTATAAAGCGTCCCAGGAGGGCCGGATTGCCCCGGATGTGATTGACCGGGCGGTGGCGCGGGTGCTGCGCGCCAAATTCGAGCTGGGGCTTTTCGACAAGCCGTACGTTGATGACGCCGACAAGCTTTCAGCCGGCGAATTGGCTAATCAGCATCAACTCGCGCGTCAGGCGGCCCGGGAATCGATCGTGTTGCTCAAGAATGAAAAAAGCACGCTTCCCCTGGACCGGAATCTCGGGACAATCGCCCTGTTGGGCCCGGATGCCGACGAACCCAGGCTGGGCGGATACAGCGGCCAAGGCAACAACAAGGCCAGCATTCTGGACGGCATCAAAAACAAGATCGGCGCCACACGCATTTTGTACGCCAAAGGTTGTTCGCGGACTTCCACCGATTATGTGACCGTCCCGGCCGAATATCTGTTCTGCACTCAGGGCGATAGTGTCAAACAGGGGATGCTTGGCGCGTATTTCGACAATATCAATCTGGCCGGAACGCCGGTTCTGACTCGCGTCGACCGGCAAATCAAATGCCAATGGACTCTGTTTTCACCCGATCCAACCCTCCTTCCGTACGACTTCTATTCCGTCCGCTGGACCGGCCGGCTGAAAGCGCCCGTTTCCGGAACCGTCAAGATCGGAATTGACGGCAACGACGGCTATCGTCTTTATATCAACGACAGTCTCGTAATCGACAACTGGCGCAAAGTCAGCCGGCGGATATTGACGGCCGATTTCGATTTCGAGAAAGGCAAAGAGTCCGATCTCAGAATCGAATACTTCGAACCGGCGGGCAACGCCTGGTTCCGTCTGATCTGGAATATCGGCGCTCCTTCCGATTCGGATGCCGAAATCGATGCGGCGGTCAAGCTGGCGGCGCAAAGCGATGCGGTTGTCGTCGTGGTTGGCCTTGAAGAAGGGGAATTTCGGGATCGGGCTTTTCTTGGTCTGCCCGGACGGCAAGAGGAGCTGATCCGCCGTGCCGCCGCAACTGGCAAACCGGTTGTCGTCGTTCTGGTCGGCGGCAGCGCCATAACGATGACCGGCTGGCTCGACAGCGTATCGGCAGTGCTTGATGTGTGGTATCCCGGCGAGGACGGCGGCGACGCCGTCGCCGACGTGCTGTTCGGCGATTTCAACCCGGCGGGGCGTTTGCCGATCACCTTTCCCGTTGCCGAGGGACAATTGCCGCTGGTGTACAATCACAAGCCGACCGGGCGCGGCGATGATTATGCCGATCTCACCGGCCAGCCGCTTTTTCCATTCGGCTACGGACTGAGTTATACGACATTCGAATACTCCGGTCTTTCGTTTGACCGTCAGCATATCTCGGCGGCCGATTCCACCGTGGTGCGTTGCATAGTGAAGAATACGGGAAGCCGGGACGGGGATGAAGTCGTTCAGTTGTACATCCGTGATGAGATCGCATCGATGGCCCGACCCATTACCGAACTCAAGGGATTTGCGCGGATCGATCTGAGGCCGGGCGAAACCAGGGAAATGAGTTTTACGATCACCCCGGAAATACTTTCCATGCTCAATAAGAACATGACATGGGTGGTGGAGCCGGGCGATTTCCGCATAATGATCGGCTCGTCATCAAAGGATATCAGGCTGAGGGGAATATTGACGGTCGATAAGTGAAATCATCCGTTCCGCCCACCTGGGTCGTATCAGTCCGACAGGCGGCGGTAGTTGACGCCCAGATTATCCAGCCGTTTCAGATGATGCCGAAGCCGGTCAATAAAGCCGGGCAGATGGCGCGTTTCCCGCGATGACCATAAAACCTCGGCCAAGGCGCACAACCGGGGAAAAGCCATATATTCCACATGATTCGTGTCGGCCATGTACTCGGTCCAGACATTTCCCTGAGCACCGAGTATATGCCGGGCAAGTTCTCGGGGCATATCCGGCGGAATTGGTTCAAAGGAGTAGACCTTCTCCAACGGCGTGAAGCCGCCGATCGCCTTCGGTTCGTTCTCTTGCCCCTGATAATGGTCAAAATAGCAGTATGGCATCGGCGTCATGACGACGTCATGACCGGATCGAGCAGCCTCGGTTCCCTTCCGGACATCGCGCCAGGCCATGATGATTGCCTGTGCGGGTGCGCCGCCGTCAAGGATTTCATCCCATCCGACAAGCCGCTTTTCGAGAGTTTCGATATACCGGGCCATGCGGGACACGAAATAGGCCTGAAGCTCATCTTCGCTTTTCAACCCGGCCTCTTTCATGCGATCCTGGCATGGTTTGTGGCCGTGCCAGCGCACTTTGGGGCATTCATCTCCGCCGATGTGAAGGTACTGTCCCGGAAACAGCGCGGCCGTTTCGGACAAAACCTGCTCCAGGAAGGTGAAGGTGGCATCATGGCCGGGGCAGTAAACATCATCGAATACCCCCCACGTCGTGGCTACCCGGAAGGGGCCGCCGGTGCAGGAATATTCCGGGTAGGCGGCCAGGGCGGCCAGCGCGTGTCCGGGCATTTCGATTTCAGGCACGATGGTGACAAAGCGGCGTTCGGCATAGGCGACGATGTCCCGGATTTCCTCCTGCGTATAGAAACCGCCATAGGTGCTTCCATCGGCCTCCGTCCGCCTCCCCCCGATCTCGGTCAAAAGCGGGTAACGCTTGATCTCGATCCGCCAACCCTGATCGTCGGTCAAATGCCAGTGGAACCGGTTCATTTTATGCCGGGCCAGCAGGTCGATGTACTTCTTGATGAAATCGGCCGGGAAGAAATGGCGGCAAACATCGAGATGCATCCCGCGCCAACCGAATCGCGGCTGATCAACAATTTCGACGCCGGGTACGATAACATCATTGCCCTGCCCCGGCTCACAGGGAAGCAGTTGCAGAAAAGTCTGGACGCCGTAGAAAAGCCCGCCGGTTGTGCCCGCCAGGATGATCGCCCCGTTATCGCTCACGGTCAGCCTATAGGCGCCGTCGGTTGCCAGAGCCGGGTCGGTGGTCAGGATTATCGATATCCCTGAGGTCGCGGCGCCGGCTTCCGGCCGGAGCATTAAACGGTGCCTTTCCCGCAGTTCCGTGCAGAGATAGTCCGCAATGCTTATGATTTCGGGCGTTCCCGGATCGACGCGCAAGGGAGATTGATTGGAAAGCCGTAGCGCGTCGCCCGTGGCGTGCAACCGGGTCGGTTGTGGAATGATGGAAATCATGCTGTCCATGATGTCTGATTTCCTTTGAAATTCTCAGGCTGAGCCTAATTTGAGCTTGAACGTCCGAATTTCGAACGGTTTCAGTTGTAGTTCCACCGGCTGATCGGCCGCAAACCGCTCCCCTGGCGACCACTCGAGCAGGTCGGTCTCCTCAAGAACCGCACCCTTCATGTTCGCCATCAGCCGCCCGATGGAATGCCGTCCCCGCGTTTCGACGATGCGAAGGATCAGGCAGTTTTCTTTTTCGGCCTTTTTGATAACCTCAAGCGAGACGCCATCGCCTGTCAAC
>JAQVRW010000341.1 GCA_028700875.1 Candidatus Zixiibacteriota bacterium
AGGTCAATGATTTGTTCCTGCGGAACAACCGGGTCGTGGCCGGGGAGATCGACCGTGATTTATTGCAACAGCTTCGCGATTCGCTTGGAGCGGACTTGGTCATCACGGGCACGATCGACCGATTCCAGCCGGGAACGGCCGGCGGCGAGAGAATCGATCCAGAAATCGCGCTCGGCGCGCGATGTCTGGATGCGGCCACCGGGAAGATCGTGGCGACATATGAAACCTCGAGACGAGGCGTCGATTCCGAAACGTTGTTCAAGACGGGGGCGTTCCGTTGTCTGGGCAAAATGGCGCAAGCTGCCGCCCAATCGATGCTGGACAAAATCATGCAGAATCAATCTTGATGATATGAAATACGCGAATGACAATCCCCCCGCATCGGGGGCCGACAAACGACGCGGCGGTGCAAACGCGCGACCGATGTGGGTCATTTCTTGGCTCATGGCGGCGATCCTTATGGTGTGCGGAAACGAGTGGCTGAGTGCTCAACCTCCTCTGACCTCCGGGCCACAGGCGGTTCTGGCCATCGTCAATGAAGACACGATCACCACTGCCGGCATGGATTCGCTGTTGATCCAGGTCCATAAGCAGATGAATGTCGAGCAACGCGGGGACTTCGACTACCGCAAGCTGTTGGACAAGATGATCAATGACCGGGTGATTATCCAGGAAGCGAAACGGCTGGGGATGGATCAGGACAGCGGCATGCTGGTGCAACTGGCCGACATGCGTCATCAGGACGCCATCCGGCAGTATGTCATCGACAATTTCAAACCGGACCTTTCGGTCAGCGAAGATTCCATCCGGGCCCATTTCGAAACCAACTACATCATGATGCAGATTCGCACGGTGGCGGTCAGGGGAAAAGACGAGGCTGAGAAGTTGATCCCGGCCGTACGGGAAGGCGCCTCGATGGACAGTATCGCCAAGGCCGTTTCCGTCGACACCTACCGCTATCGCGGCGGGTTGCACAATGCCAACCACCTGATAGATATTGACGACCAATTCCGGCAGCAGGCGGCCCGGCTTAAACCGGGCGAACTCTCCCCCGCGTTTCCGTACAAACAGGCGTACTCGTTCCTGCGGCTGGAGCAGACGATCCCGGCCGACACCGCCGAGCTTTCAAAGTACCAGGGGGTTATCAAGTCGTTCTTCCAGATGAAGAAACGGGACATTGCCTGGAGGGCGTTCATGGAGGACATGGCCGTTCGGTATCCGGCCGTGATCGATTCGGCGGTTTTGACTCGGATCGAAGTTGATTCGGCGTCGCTGTTCACACCCACGTTTGTCAATTCCTCCCCGGCGGCGGTGCTGAGTGTGGATGACGGTCACGCGCTGACCGAAGGCAAACTGCGCAGCGCGATATCGCGGAGCGCGATGACCAGCGGAGATGAACGGTTCGGACGCATCATCGAAAAGACCCTGGCCGCGGCGAAGGAGGAATTGATTCTGGGCGCGGCCGCGGATGCCGGCGGGTACGAAGACAACCCGGAGGTAACCGCCAAGTATGCCCTCAGCCGCGACAGCGCGTTGATCGAATCGTACTTGAAGGAGACGGTCGTTCCGAAGATCAAGTTCAATCGGGCCGAATTCGAGACGTACTACAACGAGCATCAGGATGATTTTCGCGACCCTGATCAGATCAAGCTGGATCGGATCGTTACGGCCGATTCCGCGGCGGCGTTCGACGCGCAGCGGCGTCTGACGGAAGGTGCGAATTTCTACTATCTGGCCAGACAGTATAACGCGCAGAAAGACAAAGAAGCCGCGCCGGAATGGGCGCCGTTGCAGTCGTTTCCGGAGGAAATTAAAAACGACCTGGAAAGACTGGAGATCGGCCGGTCCACCCGGCCATACAATACATCCGATGGATGGATCATCTTCCATGTCGCCGATCGTCGTCCGGGACCGGTCCGTCCCATGGCCAATGTGGAAATGAAAATCCGCGAGGTGATGTTTCAACGGAAATTCAATGAGGAAATGGATCGGGTCCTGGCGATTCTGAAAAAGGGATCGTTGATCGTCCCCAACGAAGCGGAGATAGACCGGTATTTCGGATCGTATAAATAGTTGCTTCTTTGGATCATTGTGGGAATAGCGGATGGGTAAAAGCAAAGGATCGGGGATGCGCGGAAGATGGTCGTATCCGACGTTGATCGGACTGATCGTGATTATGGCCCTCGCCGTTATTTCTCTGACGGCGCCCGACGGGACCGCCCAGGTGAAACGCGGCAAACGGTTTTCCACCAAAAGCAATTGCCTCGACTGCCACGACCAGTCGAAATCCCCCGGCAAAGTCAAACATGAGCCGTTTGATAAGAAGGACTGCCTGTCCTGCCATAAGCCGCACGGCATGGTCGGAATGTTGCGGCTCAAGGAAGACGGCGCGGCGTTATGCTTCACCTGCCATGAAAAGCAAGAACTGGGCCTGGAGAAGGCGGTTGTGCATCAACCGGCCGGCAAAGGGCAATGCACGGTCTGTCATAATCCCCATGCCGGCGAGGACAAAGGGATGCTGGTCAAGCCGATGCCGGAGTTGTGCTTCATCTGCCATCAGCGGGACGAATTCGAGCGGGTCCATCGTCACAAACCGCTGGATCAAGGATGTTTCTCCTGCCACGAAAAACACGGCAGCGACCATACCGGCCTGTTGACCAAAGATCGGCAGGAGTTGTGCCGCGATTGCCATAAGCCGGAGGAAACGGCCTTTGTCAAAGCCCACGGAGGATACCCCGTTCAAAAGGCCGAATGTACGATGTGCCATTCGGCCCATACCTCCGCCGAACCGCACCTGTTGACCGTCTCCATTCATGCCCCCGTGGCAGGCATGCAATGCGATGCGTGTCATAACGCGCCGACCGATCCCGCTCCGTTCGCTGTCAAGGCCCAGGGTGGCCAACTCTGCCTGACCTGCCACGAGGCAGGCGGCGAGGACGGCCACCCGCCGGTGGTCCAGGGGGAATGCCTGACCTGTCATGATCCGCATGGTTCGGGCCAGAAGAAGTTGCTGACAAAACCGCCCGAAAAACTGTGTTTGGAGTGCCACGACGACGTTTCCGCGCAGATGGCCAAAAGCTCCAGCCATGCTCCGGCCAGGCAGGATTGTACTCTCTGCCATAGCGGCCACGGGAAAGTGAAAGATAAGTTGCTTACCGGGGAAACCAATGCCCTGTGTCTGGGTTGTCATCAGGTGATCAAGGACGCTCTGGCGATGCCCGACGTCCATCCGCCGGCGGCGGATGGTCTATGCACAGATTGCCATACGCCCCACGGGTCGGCCTATCCCAAACTGACCAAGACCAACCGGTTTGACTTGTGCAGCGACTGCCATGGCGAAACCAAAGGCTGGATGGTTCGTAAGGACATTCATGCGCCGATCAAGGCCGGGCAATGCAACGAATGTCACGACGCGCATGGATCGAAGCAAGCCAAATTACTGAAAACGGACCGTAACGAATTGTGCCTTGCCTGCCACAAGTCCCTGATGGAAGGGGGCGCCGGAATGGTCACGCATGCTCCTTTCGAAGGGAAATCGTGCGATGCCTGTCATGTGCCACATTCCTCCGATCAGATGGGGCTTCTGTCGGGGCCGATGGGGCAGGTCTGCGGAGCTTGCCATGAGGGAATCGCCGGCGACTCCACGGCCGTCAGCCTCCACCAACCGGTGCAGGACGGCGGCTGCACGGGCTGTCATCAGCCGCACCGGGCGGCGATCAAAGGATTGCTGCTGGATAAACCGAATCCGCTCTGCCTCTCCTGCCATACGGACATAAAAGACCGGATGGGATCCGGGGTGGTGCATGCCCCGCTTGCGGATGGCGATTGTCTCGCCTGTCACCA
>JAQVRW010000342.1 GCA_028700875.1 Candidatus Zixiibacteriota bacterium
CCCGATCGCTTTACAGAGGTGTTTCACCTCGCGTTTGCGCCCTTCGGTCAGCTCCAGTCGCAAGACGGTGACCCCGTCGCCGTTACCCTCGATGGACGCCTGCGCCCGGCCGATAGTGCCGTCGGGCAGGGCCACCCCCCCCGACAATATCAACGCCCTCGCTTTGGACACGTCCCCCGCCACCTTCGCCCGATACACCTTGGCCACGGCAAACCGGGGATGAGTCAAACGATGCGCCAACTCGCCGTCATTGGTGAACAGCAACACCCCGGTCGTGTCCAGATCGAGCCGACCGACCGGATTGACCCGGTCAGGCAGGTCCTTCAAAAGCTCCATGACCGTCTGCTTGTGATGCGGGTCCGATCGGGAGGTTACATAACCGGCCGGCTTGTTCAAGACGATATAAACATGACGGGAGGTGAGAGCCACCGGCCGGCCGTCGACGGCCACCTGATCGCTGTTTTCATCGACCATCTGCCCGGGAGTGGTGATGACCACACCGTTGACGGTCACCCGCCCCTCCGCAACCATGAGATCGGCGTTGCGTCGGGAGGTGACGCCGCACTGGGATAGATATTTGTTGATCCTGATCATCAGAGACTAGGCGCCGGACGATTCTGGCAAACCATCCGCCGGATCGGGGACCTCGTCCGCCGATATATCGTTTTCAGAGGTTTTCTCGATCAAGGCCGGGAGATCTTCCTCATCCGGTTCCTCCGGCTGGAATACCTGCGACCACCGCGAACTACGAGCGTCGACTTCGACTTCGGCGATTTCTTCAGATTCGGATGTATCCGCCGTATCGACATCGATGTCTTCCCCGGCCTCCTCGGATGCGGACAGATCCTCCTCGTCCGGGTCGACATTTCCTTCCGCCTCTTCGGCCACCAGATCATCCAGTTCCGCCCCGGGATCGTCGTCATCGGTTGCGCCCAACACCGGCAATGGCATCGTATCGGATTCGGTCTCGGCATCGGCCGCCGCTATGTCATCGGGATACGGCGCTAATACGGCATGGTCCTTATCGCCGTTGCCATTACCGTTGCCGTTATCTCCCGATTCATCGTCGTCGCTGGATGATTCCGCAGTTCGGGCCAACTCCGGCAAGGGCAGTACGGTCTGCGATTCCGGCGGTCCGGCCTGGCGGATCATCTCCTCGATTTCATCCATGCGCGGCAGGTCCGACAGTCGGTTCAACCCGAAATATTTCAAGAATTCCTGCGTCGAGCGGTACAACAACGGCCGCCCCGGCCCGTCCGATCGCCCGGCCATGAGGATCAACCGCCGTTCCAGGAGATTATGCAATACCCCGTCGCAAGCGACACCGCGGATATGTTCGATATCGGTCTTGGTCACCGGCTGTTTGTAGGCGATAATGGCCAGCGTCTCCAGAGCCGCCTGGCTGAGACGGATGGTGCGCTGACGAGTCAACAACTTCTTGACCGCTTGTTCGAAATCCGGCAGGACATACATCTGAAACCCGCCGGCCAGTTCCCGAATGCGAAAAGATACGCCACAACCCATATACAGGTTGTTCAGGTCGTCGACTCCCTGCCGCACGCGGGCGGCGGAAATCCCGTCCATCACCTCGCATAAACGCTTTATGGAAACCGGTTCGGGCGAGGAAAGTATCAAAGCTTCGAGAGTGCAGTTTATGTTTTCTTCTTTTATCATGGCTCAATTACAAGGTCGGTTGGGGTGTCAAGGATACCGTCGCCGATTTCCTGGTCGGGATCGGCAATCATGAGCCGCGCAGTGCGGTAAATCCGTATCTCCGAGAAGGGCGCCGCCTGTCTGACCGTGATCCGATGCAAGCGCACCATTTCCAGAATGGCCATAAACGTGACGATGGCGATGATCTTGACCCGGATGTCGGCGAAAAGCTCGTCGAACGTCGCACATTCATGGTCGGCCAGAACCGCCAGGATCACCTTGATCCGGTCCTCGACCGTTATGTCTTCATGGGCCACGAAATAACCCGTTTGGTCGGGGATCCGATGGACCACACTCTGAAAAGCGGTGAGAAGGTCATAGAGCGTGGTATCGGCCAAAACCAAATCGCTTCGTCTTTGCCCGTCGACCGGAAATGTCACCGGAGTCAGACGGGCTTCGAAATCCCGTTGCTCTTCCAGAACCCCCGCCGCTTCCTTGTATTTGCGGTACTCCAGCAACGCCCGCGTCAGTTCTTCGCGGGGGTCAAACTCGTTCTCGTCGCCGGGATCGTGCGGCAGGAGCATCTGGGCCTTGATCCGGATCAACGTCGCGGCCATGAGGATATACTCCCCGGCGTTTTCCAGATTCAGGAGCTTGAGCATTTCGACATATTTCATGTACTGCGCAGTGATCTTGGCGATCGGGATATCGTATATGTCGATCTCGTCCTTGTGAATAAGGTACAGCAAAAGATCCATCGGGCCCTGGAAGACCTCCAGGTCCACGGCGTAGTCTAAAATCGGAGTTGTCATCAGCGGTAAATCAATTTCATGTTTTCCCGTACTTTGGCCATCGTTTCCGCCGCCTTCCGGCGGGCGCGATTGGCACCATCGTTCAGAACATCAAAAACATAGGCGCGGTTATCAACTAATTTTTTTCGTTTTTCTCGGATCGGCGCGAGCGCCTCATTCAGGTTGGCGGCCAGTTTCATCTTGCAATCGACGCAACCCAGCGCTCCGCTTCGGCACGGAGGCGCGATATTGGTTTCGTGGTCAGGCGTATAAACCTGCTGTAACATATAGACCGGACAGATTTCCGGACGGCCGGGGTCCCCTTTGCGCAGTTTCTGCGGGTCGGTAAACATGGTCCGGAGCTTCTTGATCGTGATTTCCTCGGTATCGGCCAGAGTGATATGGTTATTCAACGACTTGGACATCTTACGGCCGTCCAACCCCGGAATGGCCGGATACTTGGCCAAAAGCACCTGGGGTTCATTGAAAGTCGGGCCATACAGGTGATTGAACCGTTTGGCCAGGTCGGCCGCCAACCAGATATGTTTTTCCTGGTCTTTACCGACCGGCACTTTGTGAGCATTATAGACGAGAATATCGGCCGCCTGAAGGACCGGGTATCCCAGAAAACCGTAGGTGTCCAGACCCTTTTCTTCTTTCTTTTCGACATAGGTGGGCAGGCGGGTCAGGGTCGGGACTGTCACCAACATGGACAGCAACAGATGCAATTCGGCGTGTTCTTTGACGTCCGACTGGATGAAAATAGCGGCCTTTTCGGGCTCGATTCCCCCGGATAGAAAATCGACGGCCATTTGAAAAATCCGGTCGGCCAGCACCGCGGTATTCTCGACTTCCTCGGTCAGGGAGTGCCAGTCCACGACACACAGGTACATCTCGTAACTATCCTGAAGCGACACCCAGTTTTTCAGCGCCCCCTCATAATTCCCCAAATGCAAATGACCGGTCGGTTGCATACCGGACAGAATCGTTTCCATGTTCACCTCGTTATGACAGAAAAAGATACGGCTTCCATCGGTCGTCGGACACGCCGATGAACCGTTGAATGAAGGTCACTTGGTTCGGCCGTCGGGGTATTCGGGCCAGTCTCATGCCCACTTCTTCGGGGGGGCGGTCCCCTTTTTTATTGTTACAATGGGCACAGGCGCAGACCAGGTTTTCCCAGGAGTCGGTCCCGCCGAAGCGTTTGGGGATAACATGGTCCACCGTCATCGCGCCTCTGGCATCGCCGCAATATTGACAGGTATGGCCGTCACGGCGGATGATGTTTTTCCGGGTCAGGAGAATCCGCTTGTACGGCACGTTGATATACCAGCTCAGGCGAACCACCGACGGCCGAGGCAGCGAAAGATTCACTCCGTGCACCCGCTGGCCGTCA
>JAQVRW010000343.1 GCA_028700875.1 Candidatus Zixiibacteriota bacterium
GTGTCGATCCACATCGTGACCATGCCATAGCTGGGCATCCGGGGTGTGAAATGAATCGACAACATGTGCTCCGATTCCCCGGTCGCCATGCCGACGGTTTTGGCCACCCCGCGGATACCCAGCGAGTCGGGCGAATCTTCATTCATGTTGAATTCGAGGATCGTAAAGAGGGAATCCCACACAACGGCCGGGTCGTCCATGCGACATCCCGGAACCACCGTCACGCAGGCCGAAGCCCCGTATCCGCCGACATCGAGCCAATCCCAGAAATGGCCTGCCCTGGCGCCGTCGTCCTTGCCGACGATCCCGCCCCGAAAACGTGGCGCGATGCGTATCTCGCCGAGATGGGTATCGTTTCTGATGAAGATGCGGGCCTCATAATGCATGCCGACGAAGATCGTATCGGCGTTTTTGTCCTCGCCCGTCTTGACGACGTCGATATAGACGTGATTATCAGCCAGCATCAATGATGGCGCGATAAGAAGAAAGCACAAGAGCATTATTTTTGGTATCATTTCAAACCCCGCGGGAAAAGGTTTGCGCTTTTCAAGGGCAGTCTGTCGATGATGTATATGTCCCCGGATAGATCGAAACCGTAACACTTAATAATAATCCACATTTCCTTTTCCGTCAATCGATTTCGAGGATGGCGCGGGTGTCGCGCTGTTGCTCGCCCGGCGAATCGAAGCTCGGATTGAAAGTAATGCAGGGTCATAACCCATGGCATTCTTCCACTCATTTTCATCCGTATGGCCAGAGTTTTTCGTCGCACAAGCATGAGTCCCATTCGCTTACACGGAAATGGGTTCGCTTTGTTATTTTTTGTGTTTACGCCATGTTGTTCACCCTCACCCCTGGCCCCTCTCCCAAGAGGAGAGGGGTGTCGGTGAGAGGATACGGCTGCGGCCGCAATGACGGACTCCGGATGCGATAGAATCCCAATCGATGGCATTCTTCTACTCATTCGCGGCCGAAAAGACGCGATTATTCGCTGGAATAGTATGGGGGCGTTGAGATTGCCGGGAAATGGGTTTGCCGTATTATTATTGATGTTTTTGGCCATTTTGTAATACAAAGTAATACCTTTTTTGCGGCTTTTCTCGCCATGAAAGGCAGGCCACCCAGCCGGCTTGTCACCCTGAGCGAAGCGAAGGGTCTCAGCCCATGAAGAGCCGAGATGCTTCGCTTCGCCCAGCATGACAAACCATTGCCCAATACCTAGACGTATAGAACCTGATGGTTTCATCTAATAAGGGGCGCGGTTTCGTATTCACCATCAAAGTGGTGTTGATTTTGCAGGTGGGGGTAGAGGGGAAAAGAAAGCAGGAACCCACCCCGCCGCGGCGGGGTGGGCCACGGTCAATTTCATCGTTTAGGAGCGGCTAAGATCTCCATGGCTTTTATGACAGCGTCCCGGCTGCCGATGTACACGGGGCTGCGCTGGTGCAGGCTGTCGGGTTTCAGGTCGAGGATCGGTCGGCTGCCGTCAATGGCAAGCCCGCCGGCCTGTTCGGCGATAAATGACAGCGGAGCAAGCTCGTATAATAAGCGGAGCTTGCCATTGGGGCTTTTGCTATTGGCAGGATAGCAGAAGATGCCGCCCTGCAACAGATGTCGATGGAAGTCGGCGATAAACGAGCCGATGTGACGGAAGGAATACCCGCCCTCCATGAAAAAGTTACTGACCGCTTTGGCTTTGTCGTCCCAAAGATTCCAATATCCGGTGTTGGCGGAAAAAGAGCCTTTCTTATTCGGCAGCAAATCGGGCATCCGGATATTTTCCCGTGAAAGAATAAATTCATCGATTCCCAGGCTGTACGTGAACTCATACACGCCGCGCCCAATGGTGAAGACCAGAACCATAGCCGGTCCGTACATGACGTACCCGGCACAGACCTGTGACCGGCCGGGCTGGAGGAAATCCGACAGGTTGCTGTCTTCGCCCTCGGAAATCTTTTTTCTGACGGAAAAGATCGTGCCGATGTTGACATTGACGCCGATATTGGAAAAGCCGTCCAGGGGATCGATCGTAACCACGTACTTGCCCCTCTCGAAACTGGCGGGCACGCCGACAATTTCCTTATTCTCTTCGGTGACCACACCGCAGGTCTGTCCCCCTTTCGTCAGGAGGTCGAGCAGCAGGTCATTGGCCAGATCATCCAACTCATGGACTTCCTCGTCCTGCACGTTGATTGCACCGGTCGTGTGCTGGTATTGCGACAGGCCGAACTGCCTGACTTCCCGGCATACTTTCTTGCAACCCAGGATGATATCAAGCAGAAGCGTGGTGAATTCACCCGTTGCCTTGGGAGACAGGCGCTGCTCGTTGTACAGAAACCGCCTGACATTCATGAATTCCTTAGTGGGCATTTCCACCTCCGGTCCCAACATTCTTGCCCGAATAGATATCCATGACCGTTCCCAAGAATGCAAGCGCCTTGTCCCACGGCCGTTGAAATGAATTGCGGCCGATGATTGAGCCGAAACCACCACCGTCGCGAATGGCTTTTATCTCTTCGAAGACTTTATCGTCGCCTTTGGCCGGTCCACCGGAAAAAATAACAATGCGTCGGCCATTAAAAGCGGCGGTCACGACATGCTTGATGCGGTCGATCGGATCTGCGAATTTGACCTGTTGGTTGACGATCTCATCATAGATTTTAAAAGTCTCCTTGTCCAAATCAGAAATATTCGCCGCCGGGAATTTGACTTTGACGATATGCGCGCCCATCTGACAGGCAATATGAGCCGCATAGGCGATCACGCTCAGTGAAGTTTCGTCTTCCTTTTTGAGCTTGCTGCCGCGCGGGTAGGACCAGACAACAACCGCCAAGCCGGCGCGTTTGGCTTCCTCGGCCAATTGGCGCAAATTTTCATACATCGTGCGGAAGAACGACGACCCAGGATAAATGGTATAGCCGATGGCGCAACAACCAAGACGCAGAGCGTCTTCTACCGAGGCAGTGATGGCTGGGCAGGGATCGGTCGAACCCGAGAGCAGCTCATTGTTGTTCAGCTTGAGAATCAGGGGAATCTCACCGGCAAATTCCGCGGCGCCGGCTTCAAGCGCTCCGAGCGGTGCGGCATAAGCGTTGCAACCGGACTCAATGGCGAGGCGATAATGGTATCGCGGATCGTAGCCAGCCGAGTTTTTGGCGAAACTGCGGGCCGGGCCATGTTCAAAGCCCTGGTCGACCGGCAGAATCACCAGCTTGCCTGTACCTCCAAGCTTACCATGGTTCAAAATCCGGGCGAGATTGGTAAGCGTACCGGGGTTTTGTCCGGCATACCATGTTAATATCTCGTGTACCTGGTCCGTCATCGTTCCTCCTTTTCCGATTTGGCTGCTTATGGCAAAATCACGTTAACCATGAAAGATTTCCATTGTCGGTTTATTGATTATGGTTGATTGTTAAATTGTCAATAGGATACTTACGGGAGGCAAAAATATTATGGCGGAGAGGCTGGGATTCGAACCCAGGAGGGGCTTTTGACCCCTACACACTTTCCAGGCGTGCTCCTTCGACCAACTCGGACACCTCTCCGTTTTCTTATCAATGAGCCGCCATCCGGCAAGGGCTGCCGGTTCGGCATGCTATCGTCGCTCTGGGACGAAAGCGTTCCAATTATACTCTTTTTGACGCCAAATGCAATCGAATTTTCGGGGGCGGGTTGGAAGAGGGAATAGTCAGGAGCACTCGCCTTCGGCGGGTTCCTGACCTTGTATGTTTAATCCGGGCGGTCAGTATATTCCAACGGACCGGGATGAAACTGTTCCTGACCTGAGGCCCATGAGCCTGGTGCGTAGATAAGTTCTCCCGGCCCGTTGAACGGATGATA
>JAQVRW010000344.1 GCA_028700875.1 Candidatus Zixiibacteriota bacterium
CTCTTCCGATCTGCCAGGAGGAATTGAAGCATGAGTAAGCGATCCGGCTTCATCCTCTGGGGCGCCGTCTGTTGGCTATTGATTTGCGGGTCGTTGACCGGGACCGAAATGCGGTTCGATCAGGCCCAATGGCAGACCGGCGACATGAACGAACAGGCGCCGGCCGACTCCAGCGGGAGCATCGCCAACAGCAACGTCGACTATTTCTACTACTACGAACGCATGCCGATGCGGATGGCGGTCATCGATGATTCGCTGGCGGCGGGATCCTCCCGGCGGCGGTACGACTCGGCCGTGCTGACGCTGGTAGTGGCTCAGACCGGGGTTTCGGGCAACGATTCGATGATGGTGTTTGCCCGGCGATTGACGCGGAACTGGTCGGAGAACGGCGTCAGCTGGAGCTATTTTTGGGGATCCTCCGACAGCAGCTGGACGACGCCGGGAGGCGACGTCAATTCCGAACGGTGCAGCGATACGATCATGGTCGATGCCGCCATGCCCGTCTATGATACGCTCATTCTGCATCTCGATACCGGATTCGTTCGCTTCATGATCGAGACGGCCAATTACGGCTGGTTGATGACGGCGGTCAACAAGGTAGATCGTTTTCCTTTGCAATTGTTCACCGAGGATTGCGCCACCCCGGCTTATCGTCCCGTCTTGACGGTCTATTACGCCGAAACGACACCGGCGGCCGGCGGTCACCGGCGTCGGGTGGTGGAAGGAGGATTGCCGTGAGAGTATTTGTCATGGTCATGATTGTCTGCCTGATGTCGGCCGGCGCATCGGCCGACTTTCTGGGGATCAAGAAAGCCGGGGAGTATGTCGCGTTTCCGGTGCATCCGCCGCTGGATTCGACCGGGATCCCCGGGACGCCGGATTCGATCCAGGTCGTGACCTATGCCGACAACGGTGCGACCAAGGCGTATAGCGCGACCGGTTCGGGATATACCTGTACGGGTATCGATACCACCAGTGATTTCGGCCGGAATTTGATCTGGTTTGCCGACCAGATTCAGGATATCGACGGCGCGGGCGGCAATTGCGAACTGGCCATTCAGGTTGTGGCCTGGTACAAGAAACTACCGACCTATACGTTCGCCACCGTCCAGGTGGTCACTGATTCGTTGAATATTCTGGCCTCGATCAACGATAGTCTCGAGCATCAGGACGATTGGATATCGAAGTTCGATCCCGCCGCCGACAGCGTTTTGGCTAAGGCCAACGTGCTACAGGTCTCGGATGACGCCGTCGCGGCCAATAACCTGGAGCTGGCCTGGGACGGGTCCAACGATCATAGCGTGACGTTATCTCTGAAGAGCATCAACGTGCAAAACGCGGCCGGGTCGGCGATCGTGGCTGCATCGATCGGCGCCAATGGGCATGGGGTGTCGTTGTCCGGATATGGTACGGGCAAAGACATAAACGCCGATTTTATCGACAGCATCAACGCCACGGTCGCCAGCCGGTCGAGTTTCAATCCGGCGGTCGATACGGTCAAGGCACGGGCCAACCTGGTGCAAATTTCCGGCGATCAGGCGGCGGCCGATGATTGGGAGACGATGCTGGACGGTGACGGCGGGAAGACGCTGACATTGCGGCAATTGCGCATCATCGGGTCGGGCGGCGATGACACCGCGGTGGTGATCGTCGGCGGTCGCGCCGGCGTTTCTGTGCAGGGTGGATCGGACGGCGATATCGCCTCGAACATTGCCGGGAGCATCGGCCGCGCAGACAGCCTGGGACTGGGAGGAGTCGCGGCCCTGTGGAATGAACCGCAAGCCGGTCATATGCTGGCGGGAAGCTTCGGCTGGTATCTCGACGCCCCGGTCAGCGGCGTGTCATCCCCGGCCGGAAACCGTTCGTATCCCGTGACCATCGTGGCTATCGACCTCGGCGACGGCGATGTCATCCCGGGTTCCGAGTTGACGATTCGCAACCTTGAGCTTACGGCGCTGTTGGCGTTGGGGCACACCGATGTCGGCGGCAAGGCGGACTTCAATCTCGATACCGGCCGATACATCGTTTCGACCACGGCTCCGGGATACCTGTTTTCGGCCTTCGATACGATTTCCGTAACCGGCGGGGGGGGTGACACCATCCGGGGGCATCATTTCGATCCGGGGACGCCTTCGGCGCCGGGTTTATGCCGCGTGTACGGGTTTGTCTATGACGTGGGAGGGGAACCGGTCGAGGGGGTGACGGTCGAGGCGCAATTGACCGGAGGGGGAGCGCGTCATGAGGGCGTTATTATCAGCCCCTACCGGGTGACCGCAAGCAGCGATTCAACCGGGTATTTCAGCCTCGATCTCATTCCCTCGTCGAGTCTCGTCCCCGGCGATACGAAGTATCTTATTTCCGCCACGTATTTGGCGGGGACGATACTGAAAAAGAAGATTCATGTTCCTGAAATCACGAGTTGGCAAATGTCATGGTAGAAAGGGAGGAGAGATGTCGATAATCAATTCCATCATTGATTTCGTGGGGAATAACCTGCCTAATCTGGCCGGGACCATCTGGACGGCGGTCGGTGTCGGGGTGGCTTATCTGGCCAAGAGGTATCTGGTGCCGTTGCTGCAGGTGGAAAAGCGGCGCAAGTACGCGGGTTGGATCGCGGCCATCGCCGATGAGTTGACCGACGACCTCAAGGCGCGGTATCCGGAGAAGGCCTGGTTGGAGGAATTGGATCGGGCCATCGAACGGTTGATCGAAATCTGCGGAATCGAACGGGACATCGCGGAGCGCGCCATACGCGCCTCGGCGGTTCGTAAGAGCGACGGATAACACGAAAAAACCCCGCCGGGATGCCGGCGGGGTTTTCAATTTCGATACGATGCGTCATCAACGGCAGGGAGCGGAACCGGCCAGGAAGATATACCTGTAAAGATAGACGACGTCGGCCAAATCAACGGCTTGATCGCAGTTGATGTCGGCCGGAGCTAGTCCCAGAGGAGGTTGAGGGCCGTTGGTGAAAAGAAACGCGGCCAGATAAACCAAATCCGCGACGTTGACCATGCCGTCATCGTTGACGTCCCCTGCCGTATAATCCGGCGTGCAATCATTAAGAACCAACACCGAACCGAGGCCATTGCGGCCGCCGGCATCATTGACGGTGGCGGTCAGGAAATAAAGAGAGTCATCGGGCAGAGATGCGGTGTTCCAGTAAACGCCCCAGCCATCGCCGCCGGTAACGTCGAATCCCACGGGCGAGCGCGCGACCGTCCAGGCCGTGGGAATCATGCCGACCAAGATGTCGATCTCGGCCCACTGCGAGCCGTACCATATCTTCAATTGCTCGGCGTCGTCCTTCACCAGGCATTCGACGGCCGCGGCCGTGGTGGGGTCGATGAAGCGGACGGTATAGCGGCCGCTGTCATCGCGCGGTCCGGCCAACCCGGCGACGGTCATCCAGAGGCAGGAATTGCCGGACAAGCCGGCCATTACCAGATAATCATTGTCGAACGCCCAGCTCAATAAGAGTTGTGCGGTTGGAGTCTGTTCGGCATAAACCGTGAATGCCCCGCCATGGGCAGTAATATAGTCGCGGAGGCCGCCGACGAACTTGGCGTCGTACGTGCCGCCGTTGTCTTGTACCTTCATAGCCGCCGCCAGGCGATCCATCAACTGCGCGTCGGTCAGGGCCACGTTGCTTTCTTTCTGGATGGCGCCGTACCCCTTGTTGTACCAATATTTGACGGCCATGGCGGCGGACGCCGGGCCGGAGCAGTAGTCGCCATACTCGCCGTCGGCCACGCGATTGCCGTCGGTTGAATTGCCGTCGGTATCCCCGCCGGTAAACTGGCTGACGATCGGCACCGGGAGTATCA
>JAQVRW010000027.1 GCA_028700875.1 Candidatus Zixiibacteriota bacterium
GTGGGGTTCTTGACCAGCCACATGCACATGGCGTCGATATTGGTTTCCCAGAGCTGAATGTCGGGGTAGTTCTTGGCCACCTCGCGGGCGGTGCGAACCATCAGGCCCGAAGTCTCGCGGATAACGTTCGGTTTCTCCACCACGGCGACCGATTTGCGACCGGTCTTCTTGGCGAATTCGAACGCATCGGTGACGATGTTGCGGCACGCGGTCTTGGTGTTGATCCGCAGCGACACGGCGATTTCATCGGCCGGGTGCGGGTCGAACCGAGCCATCTTCTTGTTGTATTTCTTGATGACCGCCCGGAGTTCATCGGGCAGCGGGAAGAATTCGACGCCGGAATACAGGTCTTCGGTGTTTTCCCGGAAGACCACGATATCGATCCCCTCTTTGTAGTTTAGGGGATTGCCCGGATAGGCCTTGCAGGGACGCAGGTTGGTACGCAGGTTGAATTCCTGCCGCATGCGGACGATGGGGGAAGAATAAACCAGCCCCTTCCCCTGCAATTCCGGGACCAGCGCCGCTTCCGCCTCCTGTTTGGGCAGCGAGGTAATGGCGCCAAACAGGGCGCAGTCCGTCTGTTTTAGAAGCGCAACGGTCCGGTCGGGAAAGGGATTCCCTTCGGTGCGCCAGAATTCCCAGCCGATGTCGCCGTGGATATATTCAGCGTCAAGCCGCAGCTTATCGAGGACGATTTTGGCGGCGTTCATGACGTCCACCCCGATGCCGTCACCCGGCAGCCAGGCGATTTTATATTTCGCCATAGATACGTCTCCTTATTTGAGTAGAAAGACCAGAGTAAAACGATGCGAGCTTCCCATGTCCGATTTATACGGAACGAACGCATAATCGATGCGCAACTGGTCATAGATGAAACCGGCACCGGCCGAGAAGTTGCGGCTGTCGTAGCCGGTCTGATACCCGCCGCGCAGGAACAGATATTTGTGGACCAGATATTCGCCGCCGAGATGGAGATGCCCCTCGCCCGATTTGATATTCACGTAGTCGGCCGTCGCCGAAAGCTGATCGCGATGATACCCGACGCCGGCGCGGTAGATCGACGGCTGACTTTGGTCTTCCGTGATGAACGTGAAGGCCGGGCCGATATTGGCGGCCGAGGCATGGAGCATCAAGCCGTACTTCCAGTCATAGAGCAATCCGGCGCCGAAGGTGGGGGCGTTGGCGCGATAGATGTCGATCTTCTCCATCATCCAGCCCAGCGAGAGCCCGGCCTGGAGGCGAGGATGCAGCCGGATGGCCGCGAAAGCGCGGGCGGCGAAATCATGAGCGGAAAACAGGTAATCCGGTTCGGTGGTGGGAGTTTCGCCGCGCGCCTCGATATCGCCGAGGCTCGACAGCCGGACATGGACGCCGCAATCGACGCCCTTGACCGGGAAGATTATCGCCAGGCTGCTGTTGTCGCGTCCCTGAATCGCGCTGTGATAGGTGAAACCGATGCGTCCTTTCGGCAGCCCCACGATGGCGGCGGGATTGTATTCCAGATTGAACGGATCGGCCTCGCTCAGGACCGGAGTCTCGCCCATCGCCGCCTGACGGGCGCCGGACAGATTCAGCATCTCGACCATGCCGACCACGGCGCCGGCGGACGAGGTCAGAGCCAAAACGGCCGTTATCGCGATGAGGCGCAAAGCATATCTGGTCATACCGGTCACCCTCTAAAACATCAGGTCCAGCGACATCAGGAAGTCATCGCCTTCTCCCACCTTATCCATCAGGTAGGCCAGGTCGATGAAAAGCGCAAACTTGTCTATTTCTTTATACAACCCAAAACCAAAGGTCGGATGAAGGTCGTCCAATCCCGTGCGCAGAACCAATTCCTGATACAGTTGATATTCCGCGCCGAAATGGGTCTTGACTATGGAAGCGGAGTTCATTTCCACGTCGGCCGCCAGGATGCCGAAGCCCGGTCGCACCAGCGCTCCACCGAGGCGATAGTTGACCGGGAACTTCTCGTCAAACGTGGAACCCTGTTCCTGCCCCAGCGTTTGCCAGTAGTTGGACGTGGTCCACTTGTAGGTCGCCCCGATATTTTCGACGACCAGCCCGACCTGCGCCGAGGGCACGATCCCGCCGAAGGCAGTCTTGGAAAGATCGAATCTCCCCTGGAACCCGAAATCGGCCCCGACCGAGTAGGCATTAATGTTGCCGATATTATGTTGTACATAGAAGACCCGCCCGCCGAACGCCAGTTGCGGGATGAACGTTTTGCCGAAAGTCACGCCGACGAGATTTTGATTGCTGGCGATATCCTCGCCGGAGATCAGGTTTCCCTGAACGTCGCGCGCCTCCAGCGAGGCGGTGCCGGCATGAATCCAACTGAGACCGATGCTGGCGCCTTCCCTGGCCGGGAACGTGATCGCGGCATAACCCAACCGTCGATCCAGATCCATGACTCGATACGATAAGGCGACGTCGGTCTTGCGCAACTGCGAAATGCCGGCCGGATTATACAACCAGCCGATGCCGCCATAAGCCACGGCCGTAAAGGCCCCGCCCATGGCGGCGGGCCGTCCGCCCAGCTTCACTTCCCGAAACGCCCCCGGCTGACCGCCGTGACCGTCGGAGGCGGCCAGCATCGCCGACGAGATACTCAAGGCGACGGCGATCATTGCTATCGTGATTTTCTTCATGACGCCTCCTTTACGGCACAATCGCCAGCCGGCCCCATCGTACATCGCCGGTTGAATATGAAATTTTGAAATAGTAGATGCCGGTCGCTACCATGTCACCGTTTTCGTTGTATCCGTCCCATGTTTCGTAGTAGGCGTTTCCGCCGGCCCGGGATTTGTTTTCGGCCACCGTCTTGACCAGATTCATGGCGAAATCGTAGATCTCGACGGTCACCTCGGCGGAGGCATCAACGCGGTAATGGATCGTCAGCCGACCACTATTGTTAAGCGGCGAATACGGCACCGGGGCGGCAAAGACCTCATCGGCCTGCTCCACCGGTTTGAACACGCGGATGACTTCCCATCCGGAGGGATTGTCCAAGGGACGGCGGGCCAGACCCGATCCGGTCCCGACCCACAAGATGCTGTCGGCGACACTCACCGAATAAACCTCGGTCGCAGATACGATCGTATCCTGGGTTACGGGATCGATAATATCGGCCCGGGTCCAGTCGGTCCAGGGCGGTGAGGCGTAATACAGCCCTTCAGAGGAAGCGGCATAAACGACGCCGTGTTGGTCGTAGGCGAAATTCCAGACCGAGAGTTGCGGGAGGACCGTTTGCCAGCTGGCGCCGAAATCCCTGCTGAACGACACGCCATTGCTCTGATCCGCGGAATCGGGCACCTTGCGGCAGGCGGCCCAGACGACGGCGGTGTCATGGTACGGCTGCACGGCCAGGGCCACCACCCAATCGCCCGACAGGCCGGAATTAAAGGAGGTGCGGTTGAGAGCCAAATCATGTCTCCGGAGATCGGTATTGGCCACAAAAACGCGCCAGTTGCTGCTGGTGATGGAGTAGGCGCATCCCCCGGTGGTACCGGTATAGAGCCTGCGAGCGGCAATGGCCACGGAACGGAATTCGTAGCTAGCCAAAGTCAGCCCGGTGGTCGGATCGGCCACTTGATACTCATAGAGGTCGACCTGCGAAGGCGTATTCCGATTGAAGAACAGGCCGCTGGATGTGGCCAGATAACTGACCGAATCCTGTGCAATGAGGTCGAACAGCTCCGTGCCGTGCAGGCTGGGGGCGAACAACGTCGCCCAGAAGGAACCGCTGTCGGCCGACCTGAAATACGTGTTGTACCGGCCGGATTCCGTTTGGGGGGTTACGCCCACCCAGGTGAATGTCCGCGTTCCGGTGTGATGCCGCACGAAGGAGACGAATGATCCGGTGGAATCGCTCTCGGGGAAAGTGATCACGGTGTCGCCGGTGATGGTAAAAGGCGCCGTAAAGGCGGCCGTCACCAGCCCCGCTCTCGTCCCCAAAAAGAGGCTGTCGCCGTCGACGTCGATGGAATAAACCTGATTGCGGGGCGACGAGGGACTCATGTCGGCCGAATCGACGAAGAAACGTGTCCAGTTCGTTCCGGAATCCAGCGACCGATACGCCCCGCTGTCCCCGGCGGCGATATAGAAGACATTGCCCAAATAATCTTTGAAGTCGAATACGCCGGTTCCTGTTCCCTCGAAAAGTCCGGCCCCGACCTGGGTCCAGTTGCGGCAGGAATCGGAGGAGGCATATAATCCCATGCCCGTGCTGTCGGCGGCATTGAAGACTCCGGCCCATAGCTTTCCGCCGAAGAGCGCCAGCTTCTTGACTTCACCGTCCGGCAGGCCATTGGCCGTGTCGGCGGTAAAGAAATTCCCGATGAGAGTATCGGTCCGGGTCACGCCGCCGTCGCCGGCAAAGTAGAGAGTATTGCTGTCGGTCGCGATGGAGTAGATCCGTTTACTGCCCAGCTTATCCCGTTTGGGAAGATACAGAAATTCGTGCAAGCCACCGGCCGAACCGGCCCATACGACCAACGTGTCCTGGCGCAGAGTGTCGACCGCGCAGGAATAGTATCGCCCCGTTTCCAGGTCGGCCCAGTCATCGGCGACAAAATCGGAGGAATCGGACGGGGAGTAATAGACGTGTCCCCAGGTTTGACCAAAATCGTTGCTGACGATCAAGCCGCCATGAAAACAGGCCGCATAGGTGTTGCTGTCGTTGCCGGCGAGGTCGTAAACGAGTTGGGCGAAACTGGAAGCCTCGGTCGGCGTGGTTGAACTCCAGGTACGACCGGAGTCGGCAGAGATATTGATGCCGTCGCCGAAAGGATAGTTGACTCCCAGATACATCTGGAAATGCGAACCGGCCGCCCACATCTGGCCCGGTCGTCCGAAGATGGCCGACAGGTCATTGGAATTCAATCCCGAATCGGTGGTGATGGTTTTCCAGGTAACGCCCTGGTCGGCGGAATACCCCAAACCCGCACTGCTGGCCGTCCACAGTATTCCTTCATGATAAAGAATATCCACGAAGGAACTCCCCAGAAGGCTGCCTTGAACGGAATCGGAGGGATTGGCCGAATACATCTTCCATCCGTACGCGGTTTGCGCCGAACAGATGATGACCGCCACCGTCAACAGCCGAATAATCGCTTTATGCATTCCCCACCTTCCCAAAAAAATGCCGCTTACCCGCGATCGGCTGGCAGGGTAGCGGCACCGTGTATGATGACAGCGAATATGGCAGATATCGAAAAACACGTGAGCAATCGGCGATACCGTACCTCCTGTACTCCCGGCAATCTAGGTTTTGCGATGGTAAAGTCAAGGGAGAAATCATCCTCGCTTCAGGAAGTCCAAGACCAGCCCGTGGCGCAACCCCCGGGGTGTCGCCGTGGCTTTTTTCAATCCCAACATCTTATATAGATACTTGAGCCAAAAGGTCCCGGCAAAGATGACTTCGGCCCGTTGACGGTCCGTATCCAAAAGCCGGCGACGTTCCGTGAGTGAGGCATCCGCCCAGAGCATGGTAAACCGGTCGATATTATCGCGGGTTAAGGAAAGCCCTTTGGGAAGATTCACGAATCGCCCGTCTTTCAATAAAGCCAGAGCGGAAGATGTTCCTCCGACCAGGACCACTCCCGCCGAGGCGTATGGTTTGATACCCTTCAATTTCCGGTCGTACCGCGCCAGATATTTTTCGTAGATCGGGAAACTGGCGAAATCAATCCTTTTGCCGCTGTCAAAACGCTCCGTCAGGCTGACCGCGCCTTCCGGCAGCGAATGAAACAACAGGCGGCGCTCGCCACGATAGACGATGAATTCGGTCGAGCCGCCTCCCAGATCAATCACCAGCGCCGGCAGGTCGGAGTCGAGACGACCGGCGGCGCCCAAATGCGACAGGTACGCCTCGCGTGCCGGCGATACTATTTCGATCGGGCACTGCACGTCGCTTTGCAGCCTTTTCCGTACCGCGCGACCGTTGGTTGCCAGGCGAAACGGGTTGGTGGCCGCGATCAAGATATACTGAGCGCCGTTTTTGCGGGCGTGAGCGATATTCTTCTTCAATATCCGGCGCAGGCGCAGGTAGCTTTCTTCGGAGATTCGGGATCGTTTTCCTCCCGCCAGGCGGGTGCCGATGCGGGGCGTGTGACGCTCGAAGTGAAGTTCCTTCAGGCCCGTCTTCCCCCCGGCGGAAAAGAGGGAGTACAAGACGGTGTTGGTGCCGATATCGATAGCGGCAATGATCATCAAAACGACGACAGCCTCATCGGTACAAAAAACCCGGCCGTCGCCGGCAGGGGTTTTTGCCATCTGTGGTCTCTGTTAACCGACCGCCTCTTTGAGCTTTTTGGTCAGGACCGGGACGATTTCGAAGAGATCGCCCACAATGCCATAGTTGGCGATATTGAAGATAGGCGCGTCTTTGTCGCGGTTTATGGCCACGATCGTTTTCGACGACCGCATCCCGACCAGATGCTGGATCGCACCGGAAATACCGACGGCGAAATACAGTTTCGGATTGACCGTCTTGCCGGTCTGTCCCACCTGATGCAGATACGGGACCCAGCCGGCATCCACGATGGCGCGGGAGGCGCCTACGGCGGCGCGGAGGGCATCGGCCATCTCCTCGATCATCTTGAAGTTTTCCGGCCCGCGGATACCTCGTCCGGCGGCGACGATGACGTCGGCTTCATTGAGGTTGACCTTTCCGCCGGTGGCGGAAACGCGTTCGCGGACTTTGGCCCTGGTCACCACAAGCGCCGGATCGACGGTTTGATTGACGACGTTTCCGCCGGCGGCATCGACCGCCTCGACAAACGCCTTGGGGCGCAAAGTGACAAAAAACGTTCCGGGGCGGTTGTTTTGAAGTTTCATGAAGACATTGCCGCCGTAGGCCGGGCGAAGAGCGGTCAATGCGCCGCCGTCAACAGTCAGCCCGGTGCAGTCGGAGGCCATGGCCCCGCCGCAGAGAGCCGCCAGACGGGCCATCAGAGCCTTGCCGTAGAAGGTGGCGCTGGCCATGACGATATCCGGTTTTTCGGCGTCGATCACGGTCTTGACGATCCGCACATAGGCTTCATCATTGAAATATTTCAGGTCCGGATGGGCATAGGCCATCACGCGGGTTCCCTTGGCGGCCAAAGCGGCGGCCGCGGCGTTGGTGTCGCCACCCATGACGACGGTGGTTATCTCGCCACCCAGCGCGCGGGCGGCCTGGATCACCTCGAAGCTCACGCCGGCCAACTGGTTTTCTTTCTGTTCGGCAATGGTCAATATCTTCATACTCTCGATCCTACCTGTTTGGGGGATGACAGCATCTTGTTGTCACGGTTCATGGTTATAACCCGGTCGTCACCGGTCGGCTCGGCCGTTATTGCGACGATCACGGCCGTCCGGTGTGTGATTGTTCAAGATATAACAGCTCACCGCGCCGGAGCAACCGTTTTTTTGTCTGCTTTTGTATCGTTTTGATAGGGTGCCCGGCCCGCCGCCGACACATCCGAAGGAGACGATCACCGGAGGCTATTCCCTGCCTTCCCCCATGATCACTCTGACCATGTTGGGACGATCAAGGCTCTGTTTCGCCCCGACGCCATAACCGACGGCGGAGACGATCATTTCCGGGCACGGGCCGAAATCGGCAAAACCGGCCAGAAGCGCCGCCCCGGTGGGCGTCACCGTCTCTCCTTCCAGATCGATAAACCTGACCGGCTTTCCCTTGAGGATTTCCATCACGGCCGGTCCCGGTAGAGGAATAACGCCATGCGCGGCATGGGTAAGACCGTTGCCGAGGACCAAAGAGGAACTGTACGCTTTGGGCCAACCCAACGCTTCCATGGCCGCGAAGAAACCGGTGACGCCGGCAATAGCCTGGTCATAACCGACTTCGTGAAACTTGACCAATTCCGGCGTGGAATTATGCACGCGGGCTTCCGCCAGGGCCAGGAGGCGATATGTTCGGCCGGCGGCCTTTTTGACCGGATCGGATAGATCGGCGGCATCGATTATCCGGGTCACGTCGGATAGGGTCCGTTGACCGGTACCATTGGCGTTCGGGAATTGCAGTTCCAGACCTCTGAGCGCGTGGCATTCTCGCGTAATCAGGACGGCGTCCAGATCATCCATCTTCATCCGGTGCGGAAGGCCGGTGATAATATTCTGGTCAATCCCCAGGTCACAGAGCGCGGCCAGGAGCATGTGGCCGGAAATCCCGGCGAAACAATCAAAATAAAGAAATCTCATCGTCGCTATTCCCAGATCGATAATTCGGCGGCGCCCGACTGTCAGTGTTCGGTCGCGGCCGATTGATTGTTCAGAGCAAGATATTGATCCAACAGAGCCGTCAGGTCATCGCCGGTTTCCATCCGGACCATCTTACGGCGTAACTCCGCGCCGCCGATCCAGCCCCGGCTGTATCGGCTCAGGACGCCCCGCATCATCAGGATCGCCCGATGTTCTCCGTGCGCAATCTCCAGCAGCCGGGCATGCTCCCTGATCAGGGCCGCCTTTTCCTCCGGCGGCGGCGGCGGCAGGGTTCGACCGGTTTCCAGAAAATGATTGATCTCGCGGAAGATCCAGGGGTTTCCCATGGCCGCCCGTCCGACCATCACCGCATCACAACCCGTTTGGTCGATCATCCGCCGGGCGTCTTCGCCGCAGGTGATATCGCCATTGCCGATCACGGGGATGGAAACCGCTTCCTTCAAACGTCTGATATCGTCCCAGTCCGCCTTCCCCCCATACAGTCCACTACGCGTACGGGCGTGAAGCGCAATCGCGGAGGCTCCGGCCTCCTGGGCCACCTGCCCGGCCTCGATATAGATCTTGGTCTGCTCGTCCCAACCCGACCGCAATTTCACGGTCACGGGAACGCGGCTTCCGGCCACGGCGGCGGAAATGACCTCGCGGGCCAATCCGAGGTCTTTGAGAATCGCGGCCCCGCCGTTGCGGGTGACGACCTTCCTGACCGGGCAACCCAGATTCAGGTCGATCAGGTCGGGAGCAAACTCGGAAACTATGGCCGCCGCCCGATGCATGACTTCGGGATTGGCGCCGAACAGTTGGATCGCCAAGGGGCGTTCATCGGGGGTAAACGACAACAACGCTATCGTCCTTTGGCTGTCCTGTACAACTCCATGGCTGGAAATCATTTCCGTATAGACGAGAGCCGCCCCGAACCGCCGGGCCAAGAGCCGATAAGCCCCGGTTGAAACGCCCGCCATCGGAGCACAGAAGACCCTGCCCTCTATGTTTAAGTTTCCGATTTTCATGCCGACAATCTAAGAGACGTGAAGGGGTTTGGCAAGACGAGTATACCCCTTTCCAGATGACAAAGATATCGTAGAAAACCGTCGTCTTTTTGACTTGGAAGGAGGACCCGATGCCCGAAATCGTGGTCAAGTTCAACGAGAAGGTAATCGAGCGGGTGGTCACGGAGAAGAAACGTATCACCATCGGCCGGACCAAGGATAATGATATCGTCCTGGAGAATCGCGGCGTCTCGCGCAAGCACGCGCAGATAGAATTCAACAACGGCGTGGCGGTCGTCATCGACAATGAATCGCTCAATGGCACCTTCGTCAACAACCGCCGGGTGGCCGAGGAAATGCTGCGCGACGACGACACCATCACCATCGGGAAATACGCCCTGGAGTTTCATGCCGACGTCACTCGGCCGGATCCGGGCAGCGAGATGGACGGCACGATGGTGTTGAAGACCAAACAGCAGAAGCAAATGGTGGAGACCGACCGGGCGGAACGGCAGATCGTTTCCCGAATCGGCGGCAGCGTGCTTCTGGGTCTGGAAAACACCGAGATTTCGCAATTTCTGCTGGACAAGGATGTCACGACCCTGGGCCGGGCCAAGTTCGTGCATGTCAAGGCTCGGGGATTTCTGGTCTCGGGCATTCAGGCCAAAATCATCAAGGAAGGCGAGACATACACTCTGGCTAATCTGGGGCGTAAGGGGAAAACGAGACTCAACGGCGAACTGGTGGACCGGATGCAGCTGAAAAACGGAGATATCATCCAAATCGGCAAATCCACGTTCCGCTTCGTCGAGGAACGGTGAACCCATGCGGATGGCCGTGCTGTCGGACGTGCATGCCAATCTGGAGGCTCTGGAAGCAATCGCCGCCGATATGGAGCATCAGCGCGTCGAAAAGATCATGTTCCTGGGAGACGTCGTCGGGTACGGCGCCGATCCTAACGCCTGTGTCAAACTGATCGCCAGGTTGTGCGACGTTTGCCTGATGGGGAATCATGACTATGTCGGGCTGGGGTTGGAGAGCCCGCAGTATTTCAACCTGATGGCGCAGCAATCGATCCTGTGGACGCAGAAGGAATTGGACCGTAAGGCGGTGGCCTTGATGTCCGATTTCTCTCTTGAGGCCGATTATCTCAATTATTACTTCGTGCACGCCACGCCGGAAAACCCGCTGGAATGGAACTACCTGCTGACCCCGGAAGAGGCGGCCCGGAACTTCGAGGCCTTCGCCCAGGATTTTTGTTTCGTGGGTCATTCCCATTTACCGACGGCCTTCTGCCGCCGCCCGGATGCGTCCGTGACGCTGATTCGGGAAACGACCTTCCGCGCCGAACCGGAGTGCCGCTATATCATCAACGTGGGCTCCGTGGGACAACCGCGCGACGGCAATCACGACGCTTGTTATCTGATCGTGGAAACCGACGGCAACGAATTTACCTATAGACGGGTTGGGTACAATCTGCTCAAAGCTCAGGATAAAATGAAGAAGTCCCGTCTGCCGGAATTCCTGATTTCCCGCCTCGCCGGCGGCAAGTAGGAGTACTCGTCGTATGCACAGAACGTTTTCGTCATATTTGCTGTTCTTGTCGATCGCGGCGTTGATCATCGTCCTCTATCTGGGCGATTTCGCCGGCCTGCAAAAGATGCAATGGAAGATCGACGACATGATGTACTCTTTCCGGGGAGAAAAAAAACCGGCCACCGAGGTTGTCCTGATCAATATCGACGACCTCTCCGTGAAGGCGCTGGGCGACTGGCCCTGGTCGAGCGAACGTCTGGCCGACTTGATCGCCGTCTGCAACTCCGCGCACCCGAAGGCGATGCTGGTCAATCTGGATCTCTCCACGTTTGCCCCGGAAGACACATTCAACGGGGCGCAGATTCTGGCCAATCAGATTTCCTGGGCCGATAACATCGTCCTGACCTATGATATCACCCCGGCGGAGTATTCCAATCAGCGGATGTCGCGGCCGGAGTATCTCTTCAGGAACGCCCTTCAGACCGACTCCGACCTGGGGATTCTGGATGACCATCAGACCTTGAATATCCACAAGCCGTTTCTTCCGCAACCGACTCTCTGCCAGTACAGCGCCGGACTGGGTTTCGTCTACACCAATTATGATCGGGATCGTCGCGTCCGCTGGGCTTCCCTGGCCGCCAACTATGATGGTTTTTACTATCCTTCGGCGCCGCTGTTGACCGCCGCCTTCTATTTGGGCCTCAAGTCCGACGATGTTACCATTAAAAGCGGCAAAGCGATCACGGTCGGCTCTCGCTCGATTCCCACCGATGAAAACGGCCGGACGTTCATCAATTTCCAAAATCCGGGCGCGACCTTTACCTCCTTCACCGCCCTGGAAGTCATTCGGGAACAGGTGGCCCCGGCCCGCCTGAAAGACAAACTGGTCATTATCGGCTTGTCCGCCGGTTTGGCCAATGAAACCTTCACCACCCCCGTCAATCAGCGGATGACCCGTTCGGAAATTTATGCCAACATTATTGAGAACATCATTCACAACAACTATATCAACTGGATCGATATGTCCTCGGGGGTAACGCTGTTGATCCTCGTGGGCGTCGGCCTCTTCTGCTCCTTCGTCCTGCCCCGCGTGTCGCTGTTGTATCGCATGGTGATCCTGACGGTCTGCCTGTTCATCCTGGTGAACCTGAGTTTCATCCTTTTCAATTCATACCATACCTTGATTCGGCCGCTGTTTCTGGGACTGGAATTGATCCTGTTCATGGTGGCATCGCCGATGATCGATGAAAGCCAGGTGACACACCGATTCAATTTCAATTTCCTGTCTTTCCTGACCAAACCGGTCGAGCGCTCCGGCAAGAATAAATCGCCGCGCGCGGCCAGGGTTCCGACCCGAAGAATCGCCGAACCTCCGGCGGAAAAGAATCCCGAGCTTCAGTCCACCGATGTCATGGATTATGTCTCGGACAGCGACCCGACGCGGTCGCCGGAATCGGCGGCATCGGTCGAACAGATCGAAGCCACGTCGGCCACACCTCCGCCGCCACCCGAAAACGCCCGGCCGGCCGCCCAACGGCCTGCCGCGTTATCCGCCCAGTCCCTGGGAGATTCCGACAAGTTGTCCCATCTGGGCCGGTACCAGGTCATCGACATTCTGGGCAAGGGCGCCATGGGGACGGTTTTCAGAGGCGTCGACCCGGCGATCAACCGGGCGGTAGCCCTGAAAACCATCCGGCTCGATTTCGTGTCGGATCAGGCGGAGATGGCGGAATTGCGCGACCGTTTGTTCCGGGAGGCGCAAGCCGCCGGCAAGCTGTCTCATCCCAATATCGTGACCATCTATGACGTCGGGACCGAAGGGAACCTCCAGTATATCGCCATGGAGTATTTGGAGGGACAGACCCTCGAGCAGATGATCAAGAAGCAGGTCCATATTTCCTACAAGATCATTGCCACGATCGTCAGCCAGATCTGCCAGGCGCTGGAGTATGCGCACGATCAGGGGATCGTCCACCGCGATATCAAGCCGGCCAATATCATGGTCCTGCCCGACTATTCCATTAAGGTGATGGATTTCGGTATCGCCCGGGTGGATTCGTCATCGATGACCCGGACCGGCATCGCCATGGGCACCCCCAACTATATCTCTCCCGAACTTTTGCAGGGGAAACTGGCCGACCGCCGTTGCGACATCTTCTCCCTGGGCGTGGTCTTCTATGAGCTTCTGACCGGCCGGCGGCCGTTCAAGGGCGAGAACCTGACGGCGTTGATTTACAGTATCGTCAACGATGATCCGCCGCCGCCGTCGTCGATCAACGACAAGGTCCCGCTGCTTTTCGATCACGTGACCATCAAGGCGCTCAAGAAGAATCCTCTGGAGCGGTACCAGAAGGCCTCCGAGTTGCGCCAGGCCATAGCCGATTTCGTCGAATCATTCGGCGGCACGCCGAAGAAAGTAGCCTTCTGACGATACCGGTATTAGCCGAGACGAAACAAAACGGGAGCCGCGAGGCTCCCGTTTTGCATTCGGAATCTTTTCTTCCGGGGCATTCCCGGACGAATCACATCTTATGACGGTTTCTCCCGATCTTCCTTTGGCGGAGAAATGATTTCCTCGGCCAGCGAGAGGGCGACACCGGACAGCATCACCTCCACTCCGAGCTTGGTGAAATCGGACGAAATAAGCCTGCGGTCAATGCCGGCATACAACGAACAGGCCGCTCCCTGTTCGACCACGATTCCCGACAGGGTGCCGTCGGTCTCGGCCACGAACGTGACCTCCCCAAGCTCCTCCGAGCAGACGTACCCGGAGCAATGATGAAGCTGGAGATGGGCGCTGGCGGTGTAGACGACCACGAGCATCCCCTCCCGGTCGCCCAGGAGTATGCGCGGATAGATTTCCAGCGTCAGCAGGCGCTTTTCTTCCCGGTTTTCCAACCGGATACGGTAGTGATCATCCTGAAAAACATACTTGTCCGCGTTCAACACGGCAACCACGCGGGCGGCATCGGCGTCGGAAAACGCAATCATGGCTTTTTCTCTTCCGGCTTGTCGGTGGGTTTTTTTGTGTCCGAGATTTCGTCCTCGGCGTCTTTCAGTGCTTTCTTGAAATCGCGTATGCCCCTTCCCAGACCGGCGGCGATATCGGGTATCCGCTTGGCCCCGAATAGAAACAGCAACACCAGGAAGATGAGCAACAGTTCCTGCGCGCCTATTCCGAACATAGTTATCTCCTTTGACCGGCCGGTCTTACAAATACCACCAGCGGAAATATGCTATCACTAGTATTACGGTCAATACCGAGACAAAGTTGATTTTTACCATCAGGCCGAAAGTGAAGGCGATGGCGTAAAAATCAATTCTGGTCGTATCCACGCCGATCTGGATCGATTTGGAGAACAGCGTCTTGGCCGCGCCTTCAGGCAGGTAGGTCCCGATAATATCGCCGATGACTCCCCCGATGACCGCGCCCAGCACCAGCGCCGTTACGAGAAAAACCACTTCCCGTTTCTTCACATCCTGCTCCCGCGCTTGATGCCCCGGCCGCATGGAGACGGCCGCCATCGTGATTCTCGTTCCGCCGCCCGCATCACGTCGATTCCCATTGGGCAAGTATAACAGCTCTCATAACAACGGGCAACGGGTATTTTTGACCCTGTTTTCGGCATAATGTCCGATCATGTCCGGTCGTCGGCCGGACCGTCCTCGTCATCATCGCTTTGCTCCAGATCGTCTCCCCGGCCCGACCGTGTGATCTTGACAATTCGAATCGCCTCCTTGATCAGGCCCGTGGCGATATACAGGAGAAGAATCGGGAACATCAGCAGCCGGGGCCGGATCAGAACGGCCACTGCCAGGATGACTATATACAGGAGTTTCCGCCGATTGACCCTGGTATTGAATTTGTCGGGCATGGCTTCATATTCTATCTGCGACACCATGAGCGCCGAAAAGATGATCATCATGGAAACGAGGTATTCGCCGTATTCCACCTTGTCCCAGACCGCATAACAGAAGATAATATAGGCGGCCAGAGTCACGCCCGCGCCCGGCACCGGCAATCCGAGGAAATGCTTCTTTTCGTCGGAGGTCGCCAGCAAATTAAACCGCGCCAGGCGATAGCCGGCGGCGGTGATGTACACCAGTCCGATAATCCAGCCCCATTTGCCCAAGCCGTTCAGCCCGAAGGTATATATCAAGAAGGCCGGGGCCACGCCGAAGGAGATGAAATCGGCCAGAGAATCCAACTCTTTCCCCAGCGCCGATGCGCCCCCCGACAAACGGGCCACTTTGCCGTCTAGTCCATCGAGGAACCCGGCCAGGATGATCAGCCAGGCGGCATGAGTCGGTTCCCCCTCGGCCGCCGAAATGAGCGACAGGAAACCGCAGAAGATATTTCCGGCGGTAAAAATATTGGGAAATATGGGACGGTAATTAGGCATGGTCAGTCAACTTTCCCACAATGGTTTCGCCCCCCCTGACCCGGTCACCCGGCTTTACACAGGGCACATAGGAAACGGGAAACGTTATTTCCGCGCGGGAGCCGAATCGGATCAGGCCGTAGGCCTGGCCCACGCGGACGGCCTCCTGTTCGAC
>JAQVRW010000345.1 GCA_028700875.1 Candidatus Zixiibacteriota bacterium
TGTCAGGCAATGGGGCACGGCGGATATGGCGCACTCGCCGACCCGAATCCGTTCGTACTGCGATTTATAGACGACCCGGATATTGTCAAAATCCTTGAAAATCGACAGCACGGCCCCGATCTGCCGCTGTTTGGGGGAATCATGGTTGCCGGAAATGATGATGGTCGGGATGTTCGCCTCTCGGCCCAGGCGAAGCAGCTGTTCGGCGGCGAAAGCAATCACTCGATTGGTGGGATGGACCGTATGAAACAGGTCGCCGGCGTTGATCACCAAATCGGGCCGCAAATCGATGATCCGGCCGACGGCATCGGCGAAGCTATCGAGGATGTCCTGCTCGCGCCGGTCCTGCCCGGCGCCGAGATGATTGTCGGCGAAATGGGCTATTCTCATAATCAAAAGAAATCGTCGGGTACCTTGTTCGACGGCGTCTTCCGGTCAATGGTATGGTTTTTCAAGTAATCCTCATAGAGAAATATTTTCAACGGCAGGGCGAACGGGACGGCCGGCGCGGTCAGGAGCGCCTCCCCGGCCGACAACGTTTGAATCTCCGTGCCCAGGGCGGAAATGTCCTGTTTGGCCGACCCGCGCACGATCGTCCGGTCCCGTTCATCGGCCAACCCCAGGATAAACATGGAATTCAATTGCGACAGCAGTTCCTCGGACAGAAGCTTCGGCTGCTGGGTCACCACGCCCAGTCCGACTCTGAATTTGCGCCCTTCGCGCACCGCCTGATGGAAAATATTGCTGTCGCCGGCGGAGGCCGCGAGCACCCGCTGGGCTTCCTCCAGAATCATCAGGCACGGGGCCAGACGTTCGAAATCCTCGCTCGACTGGTAGCGGTATCGATAATCGTGCAATACCGCCCGCGTAATGACCGAGGTCACCAGCGTCTCTTCGGCCTGGGACAAATTGGCCGTGTCGACCAGAACAGTGTAGCCGTGCTGAATCTTGTTGATAATATCGGTCAAGGTCGAGATGGAATTGTCGTGCACGATGGAAGAAAAGCTCTTGATTCGTTCCGCCCGGCGGATGAGCACGCCCAGGGTCATTTCCTGAAACGACGAATTGCCGACCTTCAGGTCATCGGTTAATGTCTCGATATCGCCGCCGACGAGTTTATTCAGCCACTCGTGGCCGTATCGCAACCGTACCGCGTGCAGGGCTTCGTATTGTGCCTGCGAAAAACTAAATATCTGGGCGACGTCCTCGATCTCGATCTGGGTAGCCGGGATGGCCAGAGAGTTGTGTTTCCCCTCGACTTTGCGGCGCGTGTAGGTGAATAGGCGCTTGTCAGCCAACGGGTGGTGAATCAATCCTTTCCGACCGGACCCCTTGCCGCCGTCGAAATATTCCCCGTGAGGGTCGAAGATCAGCAGGCCGTACCGGCCGTTTTCCATGACCGCCGCGGCCAGGACTTTTACCAGATTCGATTTGCCCATGCCGGTGGTGGCAAAGATGCCGACATGTTGCACCAGCGAACCGCCATCGAGCCCCAAAGGGATATCCAGTGTCCCCTCTCCGCAGCGGAGATCGCCAACCGTGAGGTCGCCGCTATAGGCTTGCAGGAAAGCCATCGTCTCCCGGTCGGGCAAAACCACACGCGAAAAATGAGAGGGAATCGACCGGGGTCGATGGAACCGGCCATCGGCGACATATCCCAGCGGGCTGCATCGCGCCAGTTTGTACAACCGCCGCTCGGGATCATGGATACGGTAACTGCCCCCTTGCAGTTCCTCCTCCATCATCCGCCCGGCCGCCTTCTCGGCCCAATTGGCCTCCGTGCTTTCGTGGCCATAGCTGATATCGGTAATCCGCATCAGGTATTTTCGATCGGATTGCTCGTCGCAAGCCATGACGATTCCGCCAATGGCCAAAGGGGTCGTGTAGAATGAACGAAACCATAACTCAACCGTCGACTTGCCGACCAGCCTGCCAATGAAGCCGCCGTCCATGTCAGATACTCCGTATCATCGGTTCCAGATCCGCATTCAGTTGTCCGTGGGAATCCCGCAGGAAAGCTTCCCATATATCGGCTGACATTCCCTCGCGTTCCAGCGCCCGCCCCAGGGAATCGATCAATTCGTTCTTGAAGGCGCCGTCGATCCGAGCCAGACGATGCGCGGCGGCCAGGGGGTATGGATAACCGCAAAATTCGATGTCATCGGCCAACGCGGCCAGCCATGAGAAAACTTGCGCGGGGTCGGTGGAGTCGTAGCGGTTGACATCGACGCGATAGACTTTGTCCGCCGCGGGATGAAGCCGCATCAGGTAGACATCCCCCAGCCAGCCGCAGTCGTTATCGAGAGGCTTGCTGAGGCGACGATACCATGTCCGCGCGCCGTCGCTTTCCCCGGACGCTTTCTCTGAAAGAACGTCCAACGGAAGCGGCCCGCCGACAGTCAGGGTCGTTTGTTTGCTGACCGCCAGGAGATGAATCTTCTTGGCGGCAGCTTGCTGAAGCAATGTCATCTGTTTATCCAGACCGTAGTCGGCGTTTCCCCGAAGCGAGCCGTCGATCAGGAGAAGGCAGTCATCTTCGGAAGAGCTGCGTTCGGCGATGACCTGTTCCACCAATCGCCATTCCGCCAGCCAGCGTAGGCCCCCCGCCAGATCGGGCCTCGCCGCGCCGTTGCCCTGACTCGGTTCCCATTCCGAAAAACGGGCCGAGTATAGTCGTTCCGATTCGAGCCGGTCGTAGGCCAGGATATCAGGCGGCTGGCAGATTTCAAGAGTCCGTCGATGGCCAAAAAACCGGACCATCCCGCCCCGCCAGGCGATGATCTCGATACGGCCGATTCGGCCTATGGTCGCCGATCCGCCGTCCACGGCCCAGGCATCGATTGGGTGGTCTGATCGGACGATCGGCTGAGCTGGCACGTCGGCGATTGAATCCACCAGCGGCAATGACCCAAGGCGCTCATCGGAAGTAGGAATCGAAGACGAATAGGGAGTCGTTTCAAGGAGGCTTTTCAGCATCCGGGCCGCCTGTCGGGCGGCGTCGGCGTCGAGATAATTATGTTCCTGGACGATCGCTTTCACGGCCGGAATATAGGCGGCCCGAAAAACGGTCGCAAGTCAACAAAACGGGTTTCGAAAAAGAAGGGGTGCGATTAATAGATGTTGTATTTGCTGATACGGTCGCGCAGGGTGTTACGGGAAATCCCCAGCATCTCGGAGGCCTTGACCTGATTGGAATTGAATTGCTTCAGACAGGCGGCGATCAGGGCCTTTTCCATGGCCGACTGCATCAGGTGATATATCCGCCCCTCGCCGCTGGCCAACAGCTTGGGGAAAACCGGTTCGATGATACGGGTGAACATTTCGGTGTAGTTGCTTTGGAGCCCTTCCAGATCGATTTCGACCTTGGCGGAGTCTTCGTTGAAGATGGGGAAATCCTCGGCCTGGAGGGTGTCGGATTTGCTCATGACCATGGCGGTATGAACATTGTTTTCCAGCTCCCGGACATTGCCGGGCCAGAGATATTTCTCCAACAAGGTCCGGGCTTTCTTGGACACCGACCGGACGTCGTTATTGAGGATCTGGTTGTATTTGCGGATGAAATAGTCCACCAGAAGCGGGATGTCTTCTTTCCGCTCCCGCAGCGGCGGCATATAGATGGAGACGACTTTCAGGCGGTAGAACAGGTCCACCCGGAAGGCCCCATCCTTCATGCATTGCACCAGCGATTTGTTGGTGGCAGCGATCACCCGGACGTCGACCTTGATCGTCTCGTTGCCGCCCAGGCGCTCGATTTCCTTTTCCTGTAGAACCCGCAGGACCTTCCCCTGCGTCAGCATGGACATG
>JAQVRW010000346.1 GCA_028700875.1 Candidatus Zixiibacteriota bacterium
ATGTTATCGCCTACCGGGATCCTTTGGGCACGGAATCCCCGCGGATCAAGGTCCAGGTAAAACACAAAAACCACCCATCTTCGGTTAAAGACATTCGCGAATTAATGGGTCTTCTCCAAAAACAGGGCGATGTCGGCATCTTCATTTCCACCGGAGGATTCACTGCGGATGCGAAGACCGCAATTCATGGTTCGACGGCACACGTGGAATTGATAGACTTGGATCGATTCATCGCCCTGTGGCAGGAATTTTATATGAAACTGTCTGACGAGGATAAAAGCCTCATGCCGTTGATCCCCGTCTTCTTTCTGGCGCCTGATGAGTGATTTCGTTTTGTGGGTTTCTTGCCATGGCGAATCTTCATATGCTCCGTTTAAGGTTGCCCAGCCTATATGTACCTTGGCCCGACTGGGCTCGACATGTCCATGATGGTCGTGCAGGGTCCTGGTCCGCCGAAGGTCCGCCAGTAGCGGACAAGACCCCGCAGACCCTTCCTCATGCCCCCGAACATCCTTGACCATTGTCTTGAGACCGCCTAACTTGTGTTCTTCAAGGAGGTCCCGGCGATGGATGTGATTACCGGTCAAATCGCGCTCTTGGGCAGAATCTTCGTCTATCTTCTGCCCGCCCTGCCCGCCACCATCTATGTCACCGTGCTGTCGTTTCTGCTGTCGCTCGTTTTGGGGTTGGCTATCGGATTGGCGGAGATTTCCCCTCGCAAGTGGCTGCGGGTGCCGGCCAAAATCTATGTCGACACGTTTCGCGGTATACCGCTATTAGTGTTGATCTTCTTTTTCTATTTCGGCCTGGGAACGATCCTCAATCTGGAACGAATGGCCGCCGGCATCGTCGCCATCGGCGTCTGTTACGCCGCCTATCAGGCGGAAATCTTCCGTAGCGGAATCGAGGCGATCTCCCACGGCCAGTACGAGGCCGCGCTGTCGCTGGGGATGACCCGCGGGCAGGTGATGCGCCATGTCATCCTGCCGCAGTCGATTCGGATCGTCCTGCCGCCGACTGCCAACGAGTTCATCGCCTGCCTGAAAGACTCCTCGCTGGTGTCGATCATCGGCCTGCGGGAGCTGACCCGCGCCGGGCGGGAGTTTTATTCCCAGTACTTCGTCGATTTTCAAACCTGGTTCGTGGTCGGGCTGATTTACCTGATAATGACCCTCACGCTGTCCCGCCTGGTGGTGCGGCTGGAGAAACGGTTCGCCATCGTCGGCTACGGGAAAAAACCATGACCATCATCGAGATCAAAAACATCAGCCGCCGGTTCGGTTCGATCGTCGCGCTGGACGATGTCTCGTTGACCGTGGAGCGGGGGGAGCGGCTGGTGATCATCGGCCCCTCCGGCTCCGGCAAATCGACCCTGCTGCGCACGATCAACGGTCTGGAGCCGATCGATGACGGCGAGGTCATCATCGATGGCGTCCGTCTGGATCGCGATCATCGGCAGATTCATCAGATTCGGCTCGAAGTCGGGATGGTGTTTCAGCAGTTCAACCTGTTTCCCCATCTGACCGTCTTGCACAACGTCGTGTTGCCGCAGAAGGTGGTCCGGAAGCGGTCGGAAGACGAGGCGACCCAAAAGGCGATGATGCTTCTGGCCAAGGTCGGTCTCACCGACAAGGCCGATGCCTATCCGGGAGAATTATCCGGCGGGCAGCAACAACGGGTTGCTATCGCCAGGGCGCTGGGGATGGACCCCAAGGTCATGCTGTTCGACGAGGCCACCTCGGCCTTGGACCCGGAGATGATCGGCGAGGTCCTGGCGGTGATGAAGCAATTGGCCTCGGAAGGGATGACCATGCTGGTGGTGACGCATGAGATCGGTTTCGCCCGCGAGGTGGCCGACCGGGTGGTTTTCATCGATGGCGGGAAGATCATCGAAACCGGCCCGCCCGCGCAGGTTTTCGACCACCCTCACCATCAACGCACGGCCGACTTTTTGGCCAAGGTTCTTTGATTAAACATGGAACGAATTAGTGCATACGGTCGTCATTATGGTATCGTCAGCCGGATAGGGAGAGTTATGAAACGATGGTTTGTCGTCATGATCGCCGGATGGATGATCGGCGCGGGTGCCGTCGCCGCTCAGGAAGTGCAATCGACGGAAAAAATATCGTCTCGCCTGCAAGCGGACATGGTCGCTGCCGATACCGCTTCCTTCACGGTCTGGATATACTTCACCGATAAAGACCGGTCGCAGGGGGCCTACCGGAAGGCGGCCGGGGTACTTGCCGATAGGGCCCGGCTGCGCCGCAGTGACATCCCGACCGACTGGTATGACTTGCCGGTCACGGCTGCGTATTGCGATACCATCGCCGCCCTCGGCGGGGAGATCCGGCGAACGTCGCGCTGGATGAACGCGGTCTCGGCGCGATTGACCGCCGACCAGGTCAACCGAGCGGCCGATCTGGCGTTCGTGCGCCTGATCGAGAAGGTGTTGGTGTTGTCGCGCCCCCTCGGGCCGGAAATTCCATCCCTCGAAAGTCAAATCCTCATCGACAGCGCCGATTACGGCCCGTCGTACACGCAGGTGCACATGCTGGATGTGGATTCGCTTCATCGGCTCACGATCCCTTCCGCCGACACGACCGTCCCGCTCAATGGCGCCGGGGTTTTGATGGCGTTTTTCGACACCGGCTTTTTGCTGTCGCATCCGTCGTTCGATTCGATAAACGTCCTGGACACCTGGGATTTCATCAACGACGACGCCACGGTCGATGATAACCAGCCCGTCGACGAACAGAGAGATCATGGCACCGCCGTGTTATCGGCCGCCGCGGGATTTGCCCCCGGCAATCTGATCGGCCCGGCCTATGGCGCGGATTTTATTCTGGCCAAAACCGAACTGACCGCTCAGGAATTTCAGATCGAAGAAGACAACTGGGTGGCGGCGGCCGAATGGTCCGATTCACTCGGTGCCGATATCATTTCCACCTCGCTGGGGTACAACGACTGGTACACCTATGCCGACATGGACGGCCGTACCGCCGTGACCACCATCGCCGCTGAGATCGCCGCCTCGCGGGGAATACTGGTGATCAACTGCGCCGGCAACGAAGGGACCAATTCGTGGCATTACATCATCGCTCCCGCCGATGGCGACTCGGTCGTGGCGGTCGGCGCGGTCGATGCCACCGGCGTGATCATCCCCTTTTCCTCCTGGGGTCCCACCTATGACGGGCGGATCAAACCGGACGTGGTGGCGATGGGCTCCGGAGTGCGGAGCGCCTATTATCAGGGCGGGTATGCCTCCCGGTCCGGAACGTCGTTATCAACGCCGTTGATTTCCGGTTCGGCCGCGCTGATGCTTCAGGCCAACCCCGTCCTTCGCGGCAAGCCGGACCTGAGCAAGAAGCGCCTGACAATGTCGGCCAACAAATATGACAACCCGGACTATCACTACGGCTACGGCCTGCCGGACATGGTCCTGGCGGCCGGGTTCGGTCTGAAGATCATGCCGGTTGGGCCGATCACGATCTCCGTCTTTCGGGATACCACGATCGTATTTAATGCCCTGGGCCCGACGACTCCGACCGTAGTCTTTCAGTCGATCGACCTTCCGCCGGAGGCTGACTTCGTCAATCTCGGCGATGGCGTCGCCACGATGTCGTTTTCGCTCCGAACCGTCGGCGGCGGAACCTATCGGGTGACGGCCCATGCCGGATCTTACGCCGATACGCTGGAGTTTGTCGTCACCGGAACCGGGTCGGGTGACGAGGTATCGGTCGGCCCCAATCCGTTTGCCGATTCTCTTCGCGTTTATTTCGGGGGGGAGGCCTCC
>JAQVRW010000347.1 GCA_028700875.1 Candidatus Zixiibacteriota bacterium
GCATGGTCCCGATCGAACTCCCGGTGAAACCCGAACAGAGAAACGATCTCGTCAAACTGCCCCATCTTCAATCGGGAGTAGAGGTCGAGCGCTCGCATGACCACGCGTGCCTGCGCCGGGTTCAGGGTGAGGGTAACCCGGTAATCTTCATGGTGTTGTTGCATATCATACCATATACTGGGAGAATCTTAAACGTTGTGGGCAAAACATATATGTATCATCAAGCCTATAGATATCGTATTGTATGACAAAACGAGCGTACTGCGTGCACCGTCGGGATACACCGGAACACGAAGAGATCGTGTTCGCCGAGACTCCGGGGCAGGCGAAATCGAAAGCATCACACCTATCGGACGATTTTCTGGATCTGGTCTGTCGGCGCGACGCCCGGTTCGATCGGTATGCCGATACCGAGACGGTGCCGATCGCGGCGCTGGTTGCAGCCGGGTGGCGGTTCGAGTGCCACGGGGCCGGATGCTCCGCATGGGTATTGGCGGACGACGAGGATCCCGTAATCCTGATTGACGGGAAACCGTATTGTGCACGGTGTGCAGCAAATCAGATGGAGAAGATGGTAGATGGATCTTGACGAGTATCGACGGCGGCGGTACCTGCAACGGTACGGGCCGCTCGCGGAACGGGCGATTGCACGGAACCGGGAACAGGTCGACCTCATCCGGCTGTTTGGCCGGGATCATGGGCTGGACGCTGGGTGGTCGATCGAGGTGCGCCGGACGTTTGTCCGGGAGTGGGAAGCAATCGAACATCGGTATTCCGACCTTCCCCCGACGGAAAGCATCGGTGTACAGAACCGGGAGGAGCAGGATGACCCCGCCTGATATGCGGTGCCCCGCCTACGGAGAAACCGGGCCCGATCCATCGCGACGACGAGATCGAGTTTAACGACGATGGCACCATCATACTATTGGACGATCTGGGACGATGTGTATCAGTTTGTCCAACGAACCAACATCAAACTACACGAGGAAAAATAAATGGGATATCCTGGCCTTGACAGCATCTGGATCATGCCTGATAGAATGATCCACCCGTTCTTCGACCATGACCTGCGGCTCATGGCAGACTTTCATGACCGCCGGTGGACCACGTTCCGGGGCGAACAGTATACCGATTTCATCGAGCAGGTCAGTGGGATCACCCTCCGACAACCTTCCATGATCTGGAAGGACGTCTGCACAATCGCCGATGCCCTGGCCCAACACACTCTCGTGGAAACGGACCGTATTTCACCACAGGAGTTTGACGATCTCCGGATCATGTTCTGGACGTATGCGATTTGTGGGGCAACCCTGATTGCATGGTAGTAGCGTGGTGGCGTGGTGGTATTGTGGTGGATCGAACCAAACGTGGTGATTGTGTATGACGTCCTTGATACGGTGTGCGCTACGGCGGACCAACCGGGACTTGTGGACGATGTGTCCGTTGCTCGGTGCATGGATCCGGGACGTGCTCTCGTGGCGATTTGTGTGTGGTCTCATTAACCGCGCAAAATCCAATATTCGGATATCGCTCATATGGGATGTTGTCAAAGCGGCTTTCCCGGTTTGTGTGTATAGCGTGATTATGGTAACCACTACCATAGTAACCGCCATCGGCTCGATCGGAATTATGAACGCATGTATTGTGGTCTGTGGCAATTTCATCATCGGATTCCTTGTTGCCATCCCGGGTTGTTTGTTCTATTTCGGGGTGGTTATAACGTTCGGCGCAAATTATCTGGATTGTTTTGAGGAACGGTGGCACTCATGATATCGACGAAAGACCTATACGAATTCCAAAACGACGAGGCATACCGGCACTTTGCGGCCGGGTATGCGTTGATGTACTCCAGCGGCCGGTGCGATACCCATACCGAATACCTTGCGATGATGGACGAAGCGTTCGTCGAGCTGGGCCGGGCGCGGGCGATCGAGCCGGAGAATCCACATATCGTCTTCTGGATTGCGTGGGGCAAAGATACCATGCACGCCCATCCGGACGAGATCATCCCGATCCTCGAACAGATCCTTGGCCTCTGCAAGAACCCGACGTATCATAACACCGACCATATTGCGGACCTCACCACGTACGCACTCAACGAATACCGCAACCAGCAAAAAAACGTGATTGACCATGACTGACAAATTATCCCACGCAATTGCCGACGTGTGCCACCTCTACGTGCACGCCCGGCGCGACCGCCCGTATACCGGCCAACCGCATACCGATTTCGGTGAACGCGGGAAGACGCTTGTTACCGGGCTTACCATGCGAGACATAAGCGACTGTATTGCCATGGGACTGCTCGAATCGTCATCAAACCCCGCGTTGCACGATACGGTCCATCATGGCACCTGGGAGTACAACGATATCTACGCGATCGATCTTGCCGATATCGACCCCGGTGCGGCGATCCAGAACGCACTCTGCAATGTCGAAAAAATGATGGGGATCTACCCGAACCTTCCCGATATCGTTTCGACGATCCCGATCATTGATCTGGACGAGGACGAACCGGAACGGTAGTATCTGCTCTGTATTCTCTTTTTTGTGCACAGCGGCTGGACGCAACTTATTTATAGGCATGTATCGCCCATCTGTTTGGTGATAAGTGATGATCAACCAACGAGAGATTGATACGGCTCTGAATCTGTATGCAAAAAACCGGGCGTACATCGATGACCTTGATGAACTGGATCTCGCGGCATACCGAGCCTGGGGCGGCCGGGATGAGGATCGGGAGAATGCCTCGTCCCAACAGTTGCATGCGAACGTGCGGCGAGATGTTGAGAAGATCGACGCGACGCTCGAAGCCCTGAAACTCATCAACACCGCGTATCGCCAGGGTGACCAGAAAACGAAGAGGTATATCGAACGACAGGTGGCACGACAGTCGCCCTACACCTATGATCCGGAAAACGGGCCCGTCTCAGAATTCTTCCGGCAGGAAGTCGGCAGGTTGCGCGACGCAAAACGGCTGTTGACTGACCTGCTCCGCGACGCCGATGTGTATCGAGTCCCCCCGATTCCCCGGAAGACGGCGGGCATGACGGTCCCTACCTCCCGGGTGACCGGCCGGGCGTTCGGCGAAACCCTGATCAAAAACGCCAAGAAAATAGGCGGATTCAAATTCTAACACTTTTTTACCGGGTGACCCCGCACGTCGTGGTGGGTAGTTAACTACTGTCGGGTGCCGACGAACATCTGACCCGAACGCAACGCCGTATCATCGGTCCACTGGCTCGATACCTTCCCGGTCGAACAGTACATGGATACCGCGTTGCCCATGCACCGATACGTCTGTGCGGTACCTCCTGCGGTTGCCGATACATTCAGTGTCATGGATTTGGGAATCCCGATCCTTGAGCTCTCGGTATACGCATCCTGATCCGCACCGATGAAGATGAACGCCCATCCTGCCGCTGTCTTGGCCTGAATCATCTCCCGCACGGTGCTCATCCTAAAGGTCACGCTGGCATTCTCTTTCCCGTCCGTCACAATCGCCACGATTACTTTCGTTGGCCGGGTTTCCACTGGAAGTGCCGCCAGCCGGTCTTCGATACGCCGAATTGTCATCCCGATCGCGTCGTAGAGCGCCGTCATCCCGTCCGGTGTGTACGTCTCCGACGTCAGCATCGGCACTCCGGCGAGGTCCACGGCATCATACGTCAACTACCCACGACTAAAGTCATGGGCATGCGGATGCCGAGGTTGCCCGGTTCTCCGCAATTTAATGTGCACGGATTTGGTTCATACCCAAGTTTTACCCGTACCGGTCGGTTGACACGACCA
>JAQVRW010000028.1 GCA_028700875.1 Candidatus Zixiibacteriota bacterium
TTCGATGAAATCCGCCAACCCGACCTGACGGGCGGCCTGGGCCACCTGTTCCGGCGTAATGTCGGGGCGATTGAGATGGATATTGGCGGCGAAGTCGCCGGAGAAGATGAACACCTCCTGAAGCACCAGAGCCATGAACGACCGGACATAATCCGGCGACATATCCTTGAGCGACACGCCGTCGATCCGGATGTCTCCCTTCTGGTAGTCGTAGAATCGCAGCAGCAGCGAAGCCAGCGAGGTCTTGCCCGCGCCGGTCGCGCCGACCACGGCGACTTTTTCCCCCGGCCGGACGGTGAAACTGACATCGCGCAGAACATACTCCGGTTCGTTGTAGGCGAACGAGACATGATCGAAAACGATTTCCCCCTTGAAATCGGGGATCGTCTTGGGCGCGGCCGAGGCGGTCACGCGGGGCGGTTCATCGAGCAGTTTGAAAATCCGCTCGGAGGAGGCCATCGACGCTTGCAGGATGTTGTATTTGTCGGCCAGATCACGCAGGGGGTGGAAGAATCGTTCCGCCAATTGCAGAAACGCCACCAGCGCGCCGAACGACAGCACATTGAGGCCGATTCGCAGGCCGCCGTAATAAATCAACAGCGCGGTCGCCACCGTTTCGATCAGTTCCACCGTGGGAAAGAAGATGGCATACAAATAGATCGACCGGAAATTGGCCTGGCGGAGTTTGTCGTTGATGTCGCTGAAGCGGTTGAAGGTCCGCTTTTCCTGGTTGAAAAGCTGAATCACCGTCATGCCGGTGATATGTTCCTGCAGGAAGGCATTGACGCGGGCCAGCCACATGCGGACGTCGCGGTAGGTGTTCCGCACCCGGCGGCGGAAGATCGCCGTCGCCAGAATCAGAAAGGGGATGACGGCGAAGGTGATCAGGGCCAACTCCACGTTGTAGTAGAGCATCGCCACCACGATTCCGATCAGGGTCAGTGCGTCGCCGAAGACCGCCACCACCCCCGACGAGAAAAGTTCATCGAGGACGTTGACGTCGTTGGTGACGCGGGTCACCAGCCGCCCCACGGGGTTGCGGTCGAAGAAGGCCAGATGCATCTTCTGCAAATGCCGGAACACCTGCATGCGGATGTCGTACTGCACCTTCTGGCCAATCGCCTGCATGGTATAGAACTGGAGATAGCCTATCAGGAAGGACGTGATCAGGATGCCGAAATAGAGCAACGCGATGCGGGCCAGCCCGGCGTTATCGCCGACCGCTATATATTTGTCGATGGCGATCTGCACCAGAACCGGTCCGGACAACTCCAGGACCGTTACCACCAGAAGCAGCAGGATCGAGCCGACAACCTGCAGGCGGTACGGCCGCAGGTAGGTCATCAACCGGCGCATCAGGCGGCCGTCGTAGGCTTTGCCCAAAACCTCGTCATCGTGCAATGGCCGCGCGGGAGTCATGGTTACATCTTCTCCAGCTTGGCTTCCATCAATTGCCGCCGGTACAGCGCGGCATAGAAACCGTTCTTGCCCAAAAGCTCCTCGTGCGTCCCCTCTTCCACGATCCGCCCGTCGGCCAGATAGACGATCCGGTCGCACCCTTTCAGGCTCGAAACGCGATGCGAGATGATGATCGAGGTGCGGCCGGGAAGGACCTTTTCAAGATTGGCGAAGATTTTTTCCTCGGTCTCGGTGTCCACCGAACTGGTGGCGTCGTCGAGGATGACCACGGCCGGCTGTTTCATGATCGCCCGGGCCAGCGCGGTGCGCTGTTTCTGGCCGCCGGAAAGCGTGATGCCGCGTTCGCCCAGAATCGTTTCATACCGCTGTGGGAAGCTTTCCACTTCTTCGTGAAGCGCCGCCAGCATCGCCGCCTCGACCACCCGGTTGGAACGGCTTTCCTCGGCGCTGAAATCGATATTGGCTTCCAGGGTGTCGGAAAAGAGAAACGTCTCCTGCGGCACGAACCCGATCCCCCGGCGCAATGGCGCCAGCGGCCACAGCCTGATGTCGATATCATCGACCAGCAACTGCCCGGCCCCGGTGGAGAAAAGGCGGGGGATGAGCGAGACCAGTGTGGTCTTGCCGGAACCGGTCGGCCCGATAATCCCCAGGCGGGTCCCCGGTTCGATAACCAGATCGATGTCGGTCAGGATCGGCGCTCCGATCGTGCCGTCGGGGTTGGGGTAGCCGAAGGTCAAATGGCGAAACTCTATTTTCCCTTTGACCTTGGCCGGGGATGTTTTCGACTTGCCGGGATCGACGATCATCGGCTGAGTATTCAATATCTTGTTGATCCGGTCGAGTGAGGCCGTGCCCCGCTGGTACAGCGAGATGACCCACCCCAGAGCCAGGATCGGCCAGGTCAGCGATCCCATATAACCGAAGAACGCCACCAGTGTGCCCAGCGTCAGATGATTCCCCACGATCTCGCGTCCCCCGACAAACAACACCAGCAGGGTGACGCCGCCGACGATGGTGGCCAGCAAGGGGCTGAACAAACCGACCAGCTTGATCATGTTCAGGTTCATGCCGATGTATTTGCGGGAGGCGTCGCCGAAACGTTCGATTTCCGAATTCTCCCGGCGGTAAGCTTTTATCACCCGCATGCCGGCCAGATTCTCCTGCACCCGCGTGGTCAGATAGGCGAAATGCGTCTGAATGATCTGGTATCTCTTGTGCGCCAGCGTGCCGAGGCGATTGACCACCAGCGACAGCAGCATCAGCGGCAGGACCGTGACCAGCGTCAGTTTGGGGGAGAGGGTGAGCATGAATGCCAGCGAGATGACCGTGGAGACGACGGCGTTGGTCACCTGCATGACCCCCGGCCCAACCATCATCCGCACCGCCTCGATATCGTTGGTGGCATGGGCCATCAGATCGCCGGTCTTGGAGGTGTGATAGTACCCTGGGTCGAGAGTCAGCAGTTTGGAAAACAGCGTCCCGCGCAGGTCATATTCGATTTTGCGGGAGGCCCAGATGATGGAACGGCGCATGAAGAAGCGGAATACTCCGGCCACCGTCGCCAGAATCACCATCGTCAAAGCCAGGTGGAAAACGGCCGATGACGGGCGGCCCTGTTGAATCGCCTCGAACGCCAGTTTCGTGAGATACGGGATGATGAGAATCAGGCCGTTGGCGAAAAGAGTCGCCGTGGCGCCGAACCAGAAGTACCCGGAATATCGTTTGAGAATGGGGAGAAGATGGTTAAATCGCCCCGGTTTGTCAGTCGCCATGGTCAAAATTCATCAGGTTCGCCAATAGGTGTATCGCTTCCACGTCAAGTCTGGCGGCCATCTCCAACAGCGGCAATCCGCAATAGATGACATGGCCATCACCTACCGTTACAACTGTCAGATAGCTGCCAAGTTCCCCGGCGGAGATCAATTCCGTACCTCCCGATACACGCGCCGGCCAGGCGTACCCGATTTTGGCCGTCAGGCTGTCGAACGCCCCCAAACCGATTGAATAGGGGAATTTGAAAAGCGCATGGCCGGAGGCGGTCGCGCGGGGAAGCGAAGGCGATTCAGTATAAACGGCCCGGATGGAAAAATCGAAGATATCGTCGGACAATCCGAATGATTGTCCCAGGATCAGGATTTTACCGCCGTTCTTGACGTATTCCCGGAAGCGCGGACGGACCACCTGAAGCATATCCTGATAGGAAACCGGGTCGGGCCCGATGATGATCAGGCCATACTTTTCCAATGTCGCCAGCATGAGGCCGTGGGGGGTCAACGGCGTCGCTTCGGTTTTGGCCATCCGCAGGAAATCCTCCAACCGGCCATCGGGGTCGGGGACGAAAGCGATCTTCGTCTTGGCGGATATGGCACAACGAACCACTCGGACGGGAGCGGAAGTTTCGGCCACCACCTGTCCGCCGACTTCGAGCGCCGCCTGGACCTGTCGCGGGTCGGTTTCCATCGAGCGGCCCGCCCCCAGATAGAGATTGACATATTTCGTGGTCACGCCTTCGGCCATGGAAATATCCGGGTTGAAACTCCCCACGACGATGCCGTCGGGGACGGTCACGGTCAATTTCCCCTTCAACTCGCTTCGATACGGCTTGGTTATCCGCAACTGCCACTCGAACGGCTGGGCCAATGCGGTGACATCGGTTTCCGTGAACGGGCTGAGGAACGTATACCCCGGAAGGAACGCCAGGCCCAAATCCATGTCCGCGTATTTGCGCAAGGGCACTTCAAATTCCAACGGCATGTCCCCGACGCTGATTTGAGTCGTAAACCGAAGCGAATCGGCCGGGGCGCCAACAGAGTCTATCAGATCCCACTGGATGGGAATTTGACGGATGAATTTCTGGTGCGGCTGAATGGTTTCCGAAACGGTGTCGATGGCCACCGCCGGTTTTCCGGGAAGATGCAGCAGAAGCGAGGACAATCCGATCTGGCTGCCGCCGGTAACCTGCATATCCAGCATCAGCTTAACGACATTCCCGTCCGGAGTCTTCAGCATTTCGAGACGGCTGTTCCAGTCCAGGCCGATCGCCTCGACCAGCGCCAGGCGGGTTTTTTCGGCGAATTGACCGGCTATTCGGGAAAGCTGAGAACCCTTTCCCGACGAGGGCAGCGAATCAATTACGCCGCCGAACCGTATGATCTCGCGGTAGGCCGCGGAGATGAGTTGAATCTGCCGCGATGAGTTTTCCGGTTGGTTTTCCGCGACCCGCAGGTACGAGCAGTACCGGTCCAGGCCGGTCAGAAGATCGCGGCGAACGGGGGAATCGGTCAACTGCCGCGTGACCATGACCGGCAGGCGGAACATATCCAACCCGGAGACGAACCCTTCAGTCCGGCCGGTGTCGGCCGGCGACAGGGGCAGCCGGAAATACCGGCGGATTTGCTCCGGCCGGTAATACTGCGGCCCGTCGGAACCGAAAACCCGCCCCAACTCGGCCGTCTTGTCCCGGTATCTTCTGCACAGCTCATCTTCGTCCAGAATGATATCGGCCTTGCCCGACCCTTTCCCGCCGGAGAAGAAAACCCGTTTCACCCCGAACAACGCCGGCGACTCCGCCGCCGATGTCCGACCCATCTGCGCGACCAGCGAGGCAACCAGAACAGAGTCGGCCGTGTCCGTCGTCCCGCAAACCGCCAGGTCGGGAGCGCGATCGGGAAACAGATACATAGCCAGGGATTCGACCAGGGCGATATCGGTCATGGTCTCCGGTCGACCGATCGTCGCTATATGGAACTGCCCGTCGGCAGAAGTTGCCGTCTGCAGGGAAAAGACCGGCGCCGGTCGAAACAGGGCGATATAAACCTCGGCCCCGACCGTCTGATTCAGATACAACAAGACCGGCCACTGGATGTCTCTTTCGGTCATGGCCGGGCAGAATACCCGCAGATCGGTCTGAGCGGCTTTCAGCTCATCCGATATCGTCCCGGCCACCGCCTGCGTAATGCAGAAGGCCAGGCACAGCAGGCCAACCAACACCTTTCTTCCGGTCATCGCCGCTAAAATATCAGTTTGCGGTTTGAGTGTCAATTTTGAACTGGCGAGGGCAATATTTTAATTGCCCTGAAGTTTCGACCCGCGAGAGTGATATTTTTTGATTGCCTAATAGTTTCAACCCGCTAAATTCCCCCTCTGGAGTCCATGGAGCGGAAAGGGAGCAGTTATGTCTGATTTTGTTACGATTACGGCGCGGGAAATATTGGATTCGCGCGGCACGCCGACAGTGGAAGTCGATGTTTTGCTGGAAGACGGCACCCTGGGTCGGGCCTCTATACCATCGGGCGCGTCCACCGGCGTCCACGAAGCGGTGGAGCTTCGCGACGGCGACCCCAAGCGATATTTCGGCAAAGGCGTCACCAAGGCGGTACAAAACGTCAACGAGGTGATCGCCCCGGCGATACTCGAAGCGGAGTTGGATCCATTCGACCAGGTGCGCGTCGACCGCTTCCTCATCGATCTCGACGGCACCGAGACCAAATCCAAGCTGGGAGCCAACGCGATGCTGGGCGTCTCCCTGGCCACCGCCAAGGCCGGCGCCGAATCATCGGGACGGTTTCTCTATGAATATATCGGCGGAAGCAACGCCAAGGTGCTGCCGGTGCCGATGATGAACATCCTCAACGGCGGCAAGCATGCCGACAACAACGTGGACTTGCAGGAATTTATGATCATGCCGGTCGGCGCGCCGACGTTTGCCGAGGCGTTGCGGATGGGCGCCGAGGTTTTCGGCAGTCTCAAGAGCGTCCTGAAAGCCAAGGGTTTCAATACCAGCGTCGGCGATGAAGGCGGCTTTGCCCCCGATCTGAAATCGAACGCCGAGGCTCTGGAATATATGTCCAAAGCCGTCGAAAAATCCGGCTATAAGCTGGGCGATGATATCCTTTTCGCCCTCGATCCCGCCGCCAGCTCGTTCTACGACGAAACCAAGAAGAAATATATTCTCAAGTCCGAGAATCGGGAGTTGACTTCCGAACAGATGGTCGAATTTTACGTCGACCTGGTGGCCAAATTTCCGGTTATCTCCATCGAGGACGGCCTGGCTGAAGACGACTGGGACGGATGGAAACTCATGACCAAAAAACTCGGCGACAAAATCCAGATTGTCGGCGATGACCTTTTCGTCACCAATCCCAAACGTCTCGAACGCGGTATCCGGGAGAAGGCGGCCAACTCGATCCTGATCAAGCTGAACCAGATTGGCACCTTGACCGAGACCCTGGACACCATCGAGATGGCCAAGAAAGCTTCCTTTACGGCGGTCGTGTCGCATCGTTCGGGCGAAACCGAGGACGCTACCATCGCCGATGTCGTCGTGGCCGTCGGCACCGGCCAGATCAAAACCGGCTCGGTCTGCCGTACCGACCGAATCGCCAAATACAATCAGTTGCTTCGGATCGAAGAACTCCTGGGCGAACTGGCCGAATATCGCGGCAAGGGCGTGTTCTACAATATCAAGTAGGCGGCAGGCATTCTATGGCGCGAACGGAATCGCGGAAGATGGTCACCCGCCAGCTGGTCACCCGGCTGGCGGAACACGAGCGGGGTTTCAAACGCAAAACCCTGCGGTTTCTGGCCTATCTGGCCGTCTTCTATCTCGTGTACCTGTTCTGCGCCGGCGACTACGGCCTCTTTCGCATAAACCGTCTCTACCGCCAGCGGGATACCCTGGAACGCGAATACCGGGCCACCGTGACCGAGGCCGCCGACCTGTCCTTCCGCCTGCGGCGGATACAAACCGATTCGCATTACCTGGAATGGCTGGCGCGAACCCGCTACGGGTTCTCCCGCCCCGATGAAACCATCTACCATATCAAGCCCCCGGCCAGGCAGGATGGCCATCCATAAATCAGAAGGAATCATCCTTTCCACGGCCAACTGGTCGGAATCATCCCAGACGATCACCCTGTTTACGCCCGACCGGGGGAGGCTGGTCCTCAATGTCCGCGAGGCTCGCCGTCTGACCGGCAAACGCGGCCGGCCGATGACCTTCGCCCGACTCGAATTTTCCTACTACCTGCGCGAGGGTGGGGAAAGCGGCTACCTGTCCGATGTCGAACCGGTCGAGGTCTTCCTGTTCGAAAAAGATGGGCAACTGGGGCGGCTGACGTTCGCCTCGGCGTCGCTGGAACTGCTCAACAACCTCCTGATCGTCTCCGACCCGCAACCGGCCTGCTACCAGATTACGCTCTCCTTTCTGCGGATGGCCGACAGCATCGACAAAAACCGGTTGCCGGGGCTGTTCGCAGGGTATATATTTCGAGTTATTTCGCTTCTGGGATTCCGGCCGAATCTGGCTGGATGCGCCGGGTGTGGCGGCGAAATCGCCGTCGACACCGCCGAACCGGAAGCCGGGCTATATTTCAGCATCGAACGGGGCGGTCTGGTCTGCGATGACTGCCGCCGGGCGATGCCGGGACAGGATCATCTGATCGGCCTGTCGGAAATGCTCCGGTCGAAGATGCTGAATCTGATGGAATCCTCCCTGGAGGAGGCCGCCCGGATACCGGTCACGCTGAGCGAATTGAATGCGATGATGAATTTGGTGACGTCGCTGTTGAAATATCATTCCGGAACCATTCGGCCCCTGAAGTCGTTTGACTTCCTGGAGAAACTGACTCGCGCGGTGAAAGCATACGGAGGCTAAGTGGGCAACAAGAAGAAAGTGACCGATGAACTGATGGACAAGCTGGTGTCGCTGTGCAAACGGCGCGGATTTGTCTTCCCCTCGTCCGAAATTTACGGCGGCATCAACGCCTGCTGGGACTACGGCCCTCTGGGCGCCGAAATGAAACGCAATCTCAAGGACTTCTGGTGGCGGGAGATGGTCCACCGGCGCGATGATATCGAGGGCCTCGATGCGGCCATCCTGATGCACCCGCAGGTCTGGATCACCTCCGGGCACGTGGCCGAATTTTCCGACCCGCTCGTGGACTGCAAGAAATGCAAGTCCCGGTTCAGGGCCGATGAAATCGAAATCAAAACCTGCCCCAACTGCGGCGGCGAACTCACCGAACCGCGCCAATTTAACCTAATGTTCAAGACCTTCATGGGGCCGGTGGAGGACGACGCCAGCATCGTCTATCTCCGCCCGGAAACGGCGCAGGGCATCTATGTCAACTTCCTGAACGTGCAGGGCCCTTCGCGCCAAAAAGTCCCCTTCGGGATCGCGCAGATCGGCAAAGCTTTCCGCAATGAAATAACCCCCGGCAATTTCATCTTCCGCACCCGCGAGTTCGAACAGATGGAGATGCAGTTTTTCATTCCCCCGGCCGAGGACGACAAATGGTTCGAATACTGGCGGGAACAACGCTGGAAATATTATCTCGATTTGGGTATCCGCCCCGAAAAACTCCGCTGGCACGAGCACGGCCCGACCGAACTGGCCCACTACGCCAAGAAGGCCTACGATATCGAATACGAATTCTCGTTCGGCTGGAAAGAGCTGGAGGGCGTGCACAACCGCACCGACTTCGACCTTTCGCGCCACATGGAGGCCACTGGCAAAGACCTGCGCTATTGGAACGAAGAGACCAAGGAAAAATTCATCCCCTACATCATCGAAACCTCGGCCGGATGCGACCGGACGCTTCTGACCTGTCTGGTGGATGCCTACGCCGAGGAAGAGGTCAAGGGGGAACAGCGGGTCGTGTTGCATCTGTCCCCCAAAATCGCCCCGTTCAAGGCGGCCATCTTCCCGCTGGTGAAAAAAGACGGTATGCCGGAAGTGGCGCATAAACTATTCGACGACCTGCGCCGCAAATACAAGGTCTTCTATGACGAAGGCGGCGCCGTCGGTCGCCGCTATCGCCGCATGGACGAAATCGGGACGCCGTCCTGTTTCACCATCGATGGCCAGACGCTTCAGGACGAGACGGTGACGATCCGCGCCCGCGACACGATGGAGCAATCCCGCCACAAAATGTCCGAGATCCCCATCCTGCTGGAAAAGAAAGTCTACGGGTAAGTTTCCTATGTGCCCGGCAGATGTCCACATCTGCCGGGAGGTTTCCCAAAATGAATTTCGAACGGGTGGCACCCTCAAGCTTTCGGCTTGGGGGTGTCCGTCCGACGAGATAACCGTGTGCGCGGCGAATATCCCCGTCCGCGGCGAAAACATACCTCTTGAACTTCGGCGCGTAATGCCGTATTATTCCGCCATGAGACACCGGCAGGCTCCATTATCGGCCCGGAACCTGATCGTATCGACTATCGTAGTCGCCGCGGCGGTCATGGTCATTCTCCTTCTGGGATTCCATCATCACCATGATAGATCCGAGGATGCCCACTGCCTTATCTGTCTGGTGCTCTCGATGCCGGTTTTGCTGGTCGTCGCTTTCCTGTTCAGGTTTGCACCGGGACGCGTCCGGTCCCGTACAAGCGATGACCGGCCGGTCCTTGTCTCCGAATATGCCGTTCCCTTCCACCTGCTTCGCGCCCCGCCTGTGTCACTCTGATTTATCACCCGAGCGTTCATAGTCTATCAACAACTTACCTGGCGGCATGTGTTGTCGCCGAAGAGGTGATATATGACCAATAGGTTGACTATATATCTGTGCCTTCTCTTGATGGCGGGCGGCTCGAGCCTCATGGCCCAGACCACGCTGAACCCCGACATTTCGCTTGTCGGCGATATTCGGGCGTTCACGCACAATGACGCTTCGCGCCCCGGCGAAAAGAACGAATTCAACCTGCAGATGCCGGCCATGGAACTGGTCGTTGCCGGTTACTTGAATCCCTATGCCCGCGCGGACGCCGTCGTGGCCTGGGAAGGCGAAGAAAACGCATCAGTCGAAGAACTCTACGCCACTATTCTTCGCGGATTGCCGCTTGGCTTGAATCTCAGAGTAGGAAAATACCGACTCGAATTCGGACGACTCAATCCTGTTCATCCACACGCATATTCATTCATGGATGCCCCCCTTCCTCATCAGGAGTATTTTGGCGAAGAAGGTCTCAATGATATGGCCATTCGGGCTTCGGTTGCCGTCCCGACCGGTCATTTCAATACGGAGATTATGGGGGCGGTTTTAAAAGGAGAAATCCTGAGAGTCGATGGAGTCACGGAACCGGAGACAGACTCAACTCAGGACGAAATCCGTATCAAACCCGGGTTTTTCGGGCGGGTCACCACGTCCGCCGCCGTTTCCGAGAATGCCGAATTCACCATGGGAGCGTCGATGGTAACCGCCGAATACGATCCCGTCGCCGCATTACGCGCCTGGGTTTCCGGGGTGGACGCCAAGTACAAATGGCGGCCCAACCGCAATACGTCGCTCACCGTTGAAGGCGAAGCTCTCCGGAATCACCGGGAATTGCCGGAGAACAAAACGGTCACATCCTACGGCGCCTATGGCTACATCGACTATCGTTTTCACCAGAAATACAACCTGGGATCGATTTACGAGTTTGCGCAGGGAGCGCTCGATGAGGAGAGCAGCGTCTCGCGGATCGGCGGCTTCGTCGGATTTGCGCCGATTGAAGAGACCTCTCTGGTTCGCATCCTGGCGAATTATGCCAAGCCGAAGGGCGCGGATGGTTTCTGGACCGTCACCGTTCAGTTCGTCTTCTCGCTTGGTCCCCATCAACCGCACAACTTTTAGGAGAACGAAATGAAACAGATTCTTGCCCTCGTTGCGGCGCTCGTGGTAGCTCTTCCGATGTCGATCTCCGCCAGGATCACGGTCGTCACGTCCACCAGCGATCTGGCTTATTTCGCCAAAATGATCGGCGGGGACTTCATCAGCGTGGAAAGCATCGCCTCACCCAAAGCCGATCTGCACTACGTGGAGATGCGTCCCAGTTACATGGTCAAAGTCCGCGATGCCGATGCCGTGTTCAAGGTCGGGCTGGAACTCGATATGTGGATGGACCGTATCGTCGATGGATCGCGCAACAATCACGTCAAGGTGTTCGACTGCGCCAGGTACATCACCCCTATGGAGGTGCCGACCTTCAAGGCCGATGCTTCCTATGGCGACCTCCATCGTTTCGGAAATCCCCACTATTGGATTTCACCGGCCAGCGTCGAACCGATAACCAGGGTGATTCTCGAGGGATTATCGTTGGTCGATCCGGCTCGTTCGTCCTTCTATGCCGGAAATCGTGATGCCTTTCTCGCGACGCTCGACAAGGAACTGCCGGCGATCAAGACGGAGGCCGCTCCGCTCGAGGGAGTGGAAATCATCACCTACCACAATTCGTGGCCGTATTTCGCGGAGTATTTCGGCATCAAGCTCCCCGGCTTCATCGAGAAATACCCCGGCGTCGGGCCGTCGCCTTCTCATATGCGCGACATCATCGATTTGATCAAGCAGGATCACATCAAAGTCATCGCGATGGAGCCGTACTTCGAGAAGCGCGTCCCTGAGAAAATCGCTGAAATGACCGGGGCCACCGTCGTCACCCTGTATCCTTCGATCGGCGGGCGCAACGAAGGCGAATCGTACATCGATTGGCTGCGCGGCAATGTCAAAGCTCTTCTGGCGGGTATAAAATGAACGGGGTATTTGAACTGCTGTTGTGGCCGTTTTTGGCGTCGCTGGTGTTGGTCGGGATTCATGTCTATTTCGGCCTCCATGTGATCAAGCGCGGCATCATCTTTGTCGACCTGTCACTGGCCCAGATGGCCGCATTGGGGATGACCCTGGGTATCCTCCTGGGGCACGATCCGATCGGCGACGTGTCGTACCTGTATGCCCTGGGGGCGGCCCTCGTGGGCGCGGTCGTGTTCACCTTCACGCGCGGCATGGGAAGCAAAGTCCCCCAGGAGGCGTTCATCGGCATCGTCTACGCCGCCTGTTCGGCGGCGGCCATCGTGCTGGTCAGCCATCAGCCGGAGGGGGCCGAGCATATCCGTTACATGCTGGTCGGGTCGCTTCTGACCGTCACCCCGGCGGCGGTGATAAAGACCGCCATTGCCTACGGGATCATCGGGTTGTTTCACTGGCTGGCTCGGTCGCGCTTCCTGCAACTCACCTTCAGGCCGGACAAACCGATGGCCCACACCCGGCTGTGGGAGTTCCTGTTCTATGCCGGTTTCGCGGTCGTGGTGACCTCATCGGTCAAAATCTGCGGGGTGCTGGTGGTGTTCGTCTTCCTGGTGGTGCCGGCGGTCTTTGCGGCCCTGATCACCGACAGCATCGCGCGACGGCTCATCTATGGCTGGTTATTCGGCCTGGTCGGAAGCGCAATCGGAATCGTCATGTCATACTGGCTGGACACGCCCACCGGGGCGACGATGATCTGCGTCTTCGCGATCATGCTCCTGGGGGTCATTCCGCTGGCTCGCCGGCAGGCAGCTGACCGATAGACAAGGCTCATGGTATCTTCGGGCCGGAGGGAAATATCCTTTCCGGCCCGGAGTATATGAATCGGCCCGCGACATCATGGAGCAATCGCGCCACAAGATGTCCGAAATTCCCATCCTCCTGGAAAAGAAAGTCTATGGTTAAGACTCGCAGTCGTTCTGTGTGCCCGGTCCGCCTGCGGCGGATCCACATCTGCCGGGAGTTATCCTTGATACGAATTTCGTACGGGTGGCACCCTCAAGTTTTTGGCTTGAGGGTGTCTGGAAACCCTGTGCGCGGTCGGACGTCCCCGTCCGCCGCGAAAACTGTCACAACCCCTTGGTTTGACCAATTCAACCGTCTTCTATATGCCACGGAGTATAGGGTACCCCATCCCCTCCGGGGATGGGGTCCGTAAATATGGCGGTGATGCTTCCCCAGCCTGAAGGCTGGGGTACCCGTTCTTTAGTGATGACGATGCCAAACCTACATCTGATAAATGCACGGCGCGGGGCCGCCACGGAAGACATAACTGATGATATAAATGGCGTCGCCGATGTTCGTCTTCCCATCACAGTTGACGTCCCCCTCCGGCGAAAACACCGGCGCGGGGCCGCTTCGGAAAATATAACTGATGATATAGACGGCATCGGCCACGTTGATCTTCCCGTCGTTGTTAACGTCACCCGCTTGATTCCACACCGCAACCATCCGTTCGAAATGCACGGCCGTGCTGTCATCGACCCGGTTCCCCGATGGTTGACCATAGGCGAAAAACCGATCGGCCCGGCACTCTGCGGCGGCGGCTCCGATAAGCGCGGAATCGGCCCACCCTGCGTTGCCGACAGATAAATATTGAAACGTGATATCGCCGTCCCGGCTGAGGATGACCTCAAACGTGGTCAGGGTATCGTCGGCCGAAATGAAATTCCCCGCCCGATAATACTCGACAACCAGCGTGTCCTTGTGCGGTGCGCGGAAGATATAAACCGCCCCATGACCGCCGTCAGCGGCATCCAGGTTCAAATCGTTCCAGAACGGCGCCACGAACGTCGCAAACGGTTGACCGGGGATGGTCACGGTATTCGTGTAAAATCCCTGCACGTTGATATTGGTGTCGGTAAACGAAATCGCGCCGTTGGCCCCGATGAAAAATTTGGTGTACACGGAATCAAAATAGGTGAAATCGAACCCGATATTGATCGGTCCCGCCGTGCCGTCGTCGATAATATACTGGCTTACGGCCGGGTTATACCACGAATATGAAGGAATGATCGTTCCCGTGGAGGTGATATCGACCCATTGAAACGGCCGGCCTTCCGGCTGGAACGACGCCTTGATCGCATAGGTGGTGTCGGCGCACGGAACGGAAAGGAAAACCGGGACGAGACTCTGTTGATCCAGCGGCCCGCCCTCTTCACCATAGGTTACCTGCACCTGCCCTTTGTATATCAGCATCCGGTCCTCGATCACCGTGGCGTCCAGAAGCAGATTGACCGACACGTATGATGACGGCGGAATCAATCCTATCGGGTCCGGCACAACCAGCCAGTCCCCCGGATTCTTCAGCATGCTGTCGACCGTCGTGATGTCGTATTGCAACGTCGTGGTCGATGACCCGTTAGTCAGAGTCAACGGCACGATCATCTGCGTTCCCACGGCAATGGTCGTGTCGATATAAATGGGACTGACGGTCAGGTCCGTCGGCGGGGGAAGGGCAGAATCGGCAGCGCGAAGGTCGGGACGGGGGCCTATATGCATCGAAACCGATCCCTGTTGAGGCGAACCGGTTGCGATTAGGATGTCGCGCATCCGGTCGGCGTCGAGCACCGCGCCGTCATATTGGGCTTTGAATATGCCCTGAAGTGATGCCACCGCTCCAGCGACGACCGGGACGGCCGATGATGTCCCGGAAAACTCGGCCGTGTAATATTGCTTTTCATCGCCGCCACCGTTGAACAGATCACCGTATCCGGTGGTGACCACTTCGACGCCGTGACCCTGAAGATTGACCCTATGGCCGAAATTGGGAAAGCTGAGACGACTCCGGTCGACTCCATAATTCCCGGACGGCGGCGCTCCGGCCCCGATCAGGATGGCGTGGGAATTTCGATAGGTGGTATCGAAACGGTTTTCGTAGATTGGGTCGGACAGGTATTCGGCGCCGTTGCCGGCCGCCTCGCAGACGATGATCCCTTTGGCCCAAGCCATCTGGATAGCGTCGAATTCCGCCGGGAAGTATTCCATGCAGACGTATCCCGACTGATCGGCCCGGCCCTGGAAATCGTATCGGGGGCCGGGAGCATTCAATTCGATCAACATGACATCCCCCGGGATCAGGCTGTCGAGAGCCGTCAGCACCGCTTCGGCGGTCGTCATGTTTCCGACCGAAACAAGCCCCACCCGCGCCTGAGGCGATATGCCGCGCGTCCCGTAAC
>JAQVRW010000348.1 GCA_028700875.1 Candidatus Zixiibacteriota bacterium
GGCCATCGTTCAACCTCCCCCATTGCCGGTGGAGCGTGACGCCGACGGTGACGGGGTGATCGATGCCGACGACCGTTGTCCCAACACCCCGGCGGGGGCGATAGTCGACGCCCAGGGGTGTCCGATCGATTCCGACCGTGACGGCGTCCCCGATGGTCTCGATGACTGCCCCAACACGCCGCCGGAAGCGGCCGGATATATCGACATCTACGGTTGCCCGGTCGATTCCGATTTCGACGGCGTGCCCGACTTCCGCGACAGCTGTCCCGACGGCCCGGTCGGGGCGATGGTCGACGCCAAGGGATGTCCGATCGACAGCGACGGCGACGGGGTTCCCGATGGTCTCGATGACTGTCCCGGCACCGAAGCGGGGATCGAGGTCGACAGCCGGGGATGTATCGACGTCGCATTCCTGCGGGACACCGTGCGCATCTATGTCAACTACTTCCCGGGGTCGTTCGAGATCGACGAACGCACCAAAGCCCGTCTGGAGCCGTTGGTGAAGAAGCTGCTTATCCTCAAGGACGTATCGTTCGAGATCGTCGGATACTCCGACAACGTCGGGACTCCCGAGGCCAACGAGATGCTGTCCCAGAAACGGGCCAACCGGATGCGTGACTGGCTGGAGTCGGTCGGGATCGCCCGCGAGCGGATGACGCCGGTGGGCCGTGGGGAGGTCAATTTCCTCGATTCGAACGACACGGCCGAAGGCCGCACCAAAAACCGCCGCCTGGAACTGATCTTCAAGACCCCGTAGATCAGAAGCCCCGCGCTCCTGACGTTTGTCTGAATCGATGGCATTCCTCTACTGATTCGCGCCCCAAAAACCGCAATATTTCGCTGCATCGCCATGCTTCTCTTGCAGTTGCCGGGAAATGGGTTTGCCGTGTTATTTTTGATGTTTTTGCCATGCTGTTTGCCCTCACCCCCGGCCCCTCTCCCAAGGGGAGAGGGGTAAAGAGCGCGGGGCGTTGATGGACGCACGTATAGAAGCAGGCTGAAGTACCCATACATACATGGGGCCGGATTCGTATTCACCATCAAAGTGGTGTTGATTTTGGAGGTTACGACGGCAATGCACTTTTCTCACCTTGAAGGGTGGGCTACCCGTCGCCAGTCGGCGACGAATATTTGCATTGATATTCTTGCGTATTTTTGTAGATTAAGAATAGATACCAAAGAAGAAGAATTAACGTGTTCAAGCCGGCACCGGAGGAAATCGTGCCATTGGTCCGGCGTAGATGGGCTGCTCCTTTGGAATGGGCCGTTACTCAAAGGGGATTGAGCAGATGGACCGCAACCTCTATAATTTTGCATTGGTTAAGTCTCTTTATGATCAGGGGCATGATTACATTGATTGCTTCTGGCCCCTTTTGCTACAGTATTTTGGAGATTCGGAATTTGAGAGCACTTCCGATCTTCAAGGCCGGTTAAATGAAGCGTATGGCATGTCGGTTCCGATTTATGTGATCGACACGGCCATCAAACGCGCGAAGGCTCGAAATCTATTGGAGCAAGAACGGGGCGGACGACGATTCAGATTGACAAAAAGAGGAAGTCAATACAAGCATAAGCTAGAGGTCGAAAAGGATGTAAAGCGGCGACTCAATTCTCTTGCAGGCAGTATTGTCGCTTTTTTTGCTGGTAAGGGAATACCCATTTCTGATGAAGCAGCGTTGGAATTAGTTTATGTCTTTGTTCAACGGAACCGCGGGCCAGTTGTTGAGTTTCTTAATCCTGATGCAGGGAGCGATTGGACCAAACTGGTCAAGAATACACAGCGTGCAGCGATACTGATCGAATTTATACAGGAAGTAGACAAGTCAAATGTAGAGCAATACAAGACCTTAAGAGATTTACTATTGGGGTCTTTGATTTCAACGATCGTGTACGCAAAAGATGCGGTTGAGATGGACAACCTAGGCAGGAAGAAGTTTCGAGATTGCCGTATCTACTTGGACACAAATCTAATATTCTCAATTCTCGAATTACGTGAACCGGAATGGAACAAACCCGCGCTCGAATTACACAAACTCCTCAAAACATTTGGATTTGACTTATTTGTACTTCCTTCGACAATTGCAGAACTCTGTAACGCCGTAAATCGTTACCGAACGGTGCTTTATCGATATCCAAGTGATATTAAAATAGATTCGGTATATAGCAGTCTCCGCCGAAGAGGATGGAAGGCGTCCGACGCCCAAGAATTCATTACCGGGATTGAGGATTTGTTAAAGAGCAAATCAATCATTATAGATTGGAGCAATAATATTGACCTCAAAGACTACAAACTCAAAGATGAAAGCTGGCGCCCAACCTTGCAGAAATATAAGCCCGATCAGTATGAATTGGGTCAAACTCATGATCTCTCGGCAATTGAGATCATCGCAGCAATCCGGGAACACCCGCGAAGGTCCCTTGAAGACTGCAAAGCGATTTTCCTTACCTCAGACACGAGACTAAATAGATTCGATTTCGTGGAACTGAGACACAAATATAATGGGACAGTTTGCGAAGTCCTTTTGGATAGGTTGTTCACAAATATCTTGTGGCTCAAGAGCCCCAAACTCGAATTACCTGTTGAAGCTATTATTGCAGTTCATTCGCGCGATCTCTTCATCAATAGAAGCGTTTGGGATCGATTCTATGCGGTATTACAGCAACTCCACAAGGAGAAACAAGTAAACGATGACAAAATATCCATGCTCTTCTACCATAATTACATTGAAGATATTCTTCGTGTCTTCGACGATTTGGATGTCGACAAAATCACGCCTTCATTCGTACTTTCGCATATTCAGAAGAAAGCTGAACTCATAGACAAGGCGATTTCAGACAAGATTCGGGAAAGGGAAAGTGAGTTCATCGGACATTTGGACATTGATATATCAAAAGCCGAACAAGCAAGAAATGATAAGTGGCTCGCCAAAATCGAAGTTGCGAAAGCCCGCATAAGGGGCGGGGCAGAGAAGACAACATCGCGCGTTTCTGGCATCATCCTCTGGCTTTGCTTCATTGCTCCCTCTCTCTTTGTAGCATACTTGGTGTTTTCAGGTAGATGGGATTTATTGGGTAAGTTCGCCACGATATCGAGTATTATCGCTTTCTTGGCAATACTTGTGGTAAGGTTCGTTAAGAACATATGGACTAAAGTTTTGGAGAAGCTGGAAGCTCTTATCTACCAGAGAAGGCTCAATAAAAGTGAGTTATTAAACCTGGACGTTGATTAGTTGACGCAACGCTCTATGCAACAATATCCGGCAGGCACCTACTCCCGTGTGGCACGTCCAAATTCGTCTGGGGGTGACTTGATCTCTATCCAATCCCTCTGCGTGGTGGCAATTTTACTACCGGAATGATGGTGATTACGAGGCCGCGGCCTTTAGTATGAGCGGGTTGCAGGACAAAAACGCCATTGCGGGAGAGTTGCAATCGGTGGTCGAATTGCCGGGCCGGGCGGTCGAACGGGGGCGTTCGGCCGGGTTTGATCGCGGTCGGGGGCGGGCAGCGGGGGGAGAGGCATCATATTGGGGCCCCCTGAAAATGATGAAACGAAACCAATTCATGGTTGGATGTAGGACCATATTCTGTTGCGGCAGATGCAATTTGCGGACGAGACATCCGGTCGGAGGGCGGTCGGGGCGGAGCCAATACGAAGCCAGATCGAAGCCGATTTGGGGGCGTCGGTGCCCATAACATACGGCGGTAACACCCGTACAATTTCCCCCACCGCAAGCGGCGGGGCACCCAGCGTCCACCGTCC
>JAQVRW010000349.1 GCA_028700875.1 Candidatus Zixiibacteriota bacterium
ACATTTTGGTCGAATCAACCGCGAGGAGCGAATCGACGAGGGTACTATCGTGCGGCTCTACGATCGTATCGACGACCCATATGGAGGTGTCGATATAGGTGACACTCCAGCAGAATTTTCCGGAATCATCCTGTCCCTCCGGATAAATAACGCCATAAGAATCGGTGGTGTCGGTGTCCACGCCGGGATTGTCGAAGATCCAGCTGGCCCAGCGGGAATTGGTTCCGAGGTCCGTGAAATCAAGTTTGTCATAAAAAATCGACGGGAGGAAGGCGTCGAAATAATCATCGAAATCATCCGGACCCGCGTGGAAATTGTCCCCGGCGATATAGGCCACGGTAACCGGCAGTGTATCGCCCGGCTGGACATCGAATGGCCCGAAGGAAAGGAGATAGCGGGTATCGTATCCATCGGCGATGTCGCTGGCCAAATCGGGTTTGGGCGGTGCGAGGTACCCTTCGCCGGTGTGAGAGACGGCGGTGTAGAGTTGATCATAGTCGAATTCATCGTGCCGCATGGTATAGTATTTGTTTTTATCGCCGGTCGGCGTTCCCAGGTGGGGGCCGAAGGGGCGGAATGGATCGTCATCGGTACCGGCCTTCCTGGGGCCGAAATCGAGGGTGGGGTCTCCTTGGGATACCCACCAGTTGAAACTATACTTGAGGTCCTCGTTGGGTGAACGGACCACCCGCATGCCGGTTACCGCCACCGAGGACGTGTACGACCATCCGCCGTCGACCGGATCGCCGTCGTTGTCGGCGATCCAGGCAATGTTAATGGTATCTTCATCGATACAGTAGTCCGCCGGCATGGGAGCCGTCCGCCGAAAACCGCAAATGTCGTCGGCAAAAGCATTCGCGTTGGATCGGTGACCGACGTCTCCATCCATGTACAGGGCCATATACAAGCCCTTGATCGGAAAGGCACCGATGTTGGCCATCTTGAAATCGAACAGGATGAAATCCTCGGCGTAGTCGTAACTCCAGGCGTAGCTGTTTTGTTGGACCGAGACATTGATAGGAACATGAGGGCGATTGTCAAACTGGTCGGTTCCGGTCAAACCGGGATCGACGAAAGTATCCGTATAGGTGCAGAGGAAATCCTGTTCGGAAACCGCGTAGGGGTTATAATCGTTCCGTGACTTCAGGGTGGATCGGGGGACGATGCTTCCCGCGTCGCCGGCATCGGGGAAGAGTTCGTTTATCCCGGTAAACCAACCGTCGGCTCCGACCGACACCAGCGTGTCTCGTCCCACGACCGCGCCGATCCAAAAGGCGCCGGCAAAATGATATTCGAGATCGGAATTGATCGGGTATTCGCCCGACGGGCAGACTTCACCATCGCAGACGGGAGAGGTTAAAAATCCGGTCCCGAGCTGACCCGTATTGGTGATGGTCATGGCTATCTTGCCGATGTTATGGACGACATATTCAGTATTCGGTGTGGCCGCGGTCGTCTTATACAGAGGTGTAAGGCCGGGATTCTCGCCGGGGTTATATAATGCCCGGGCGGCTGTCGGCCCCGTCAGGGAAACAAGAGACAGGCACGACAGGATCACGCACAAAATCTTTAACGTAACACCCATGAGAAACCTACCTATTATCTCTACTGGTTACTTTCCAAACCCTCACAACCCCCGATCAGGGGCCTAGGCCAATTTACAAATTTAAAAAATGCCCCGGTGGCTGGCAAGGTGTATTTTTACTTTTCTCCGAAAGGCGGTATTCCCCGAAAACCGATCTCCGCCCCAGACCGGCGGCCCGTGACCCTGCAAAAAAAAGCGCCGTCGGCCGCTTCTTACCTTTTCCTCGCGGACCGGCAACAAAAGAACCGGCCGCGATGCGGCCGGTTCCGATTGCTTCATATGGTCCCGACGGGACGAGTTACTTGATAATCACCAGCTTACCTACCTGGCTGCCCATGTCGGAATCAACCTGGTACAAGTACAAACCGGAAACCACCGCCTGCGTGTTCCGGCTGATTACGTCCCATTCCTCGTGTTGCGATTGCGGGCCGCCGTTCGGATAGTAATGGTCGATCTCCCGAACCAGGTCGCCATTCAGCGTGAAAATCCGAATCTTACAAACCTTGGGAAGGTTGGCGAAATGGATCGATCGCGCGCGCTCCGCTGATTTATCCCGGTCCCGGTTTTCGAATCCGGCGTCGGCATACCCGGCGTCGATTCGGTACGGGTTGGGATACACGATCACCCCCAACCCCTTGGTCTCGACCTCTTCAGCCGACGGTAACGGGAACTCCTTGACTGCGTTCGTCAACGGCGACGACTCCAACGCTCCCATATCCGTCTTCAACGACCCGAAATCGAAAGCCGTCACCGAAAAATTGTACGGGATCGACGGCAACAGATTCGAAACCACATATTCGTATTCATAGTACCGCAGGAAACCCTCGTTCGTCGTGTCCGTCAGATCATATCTCGACGCCGTCGGATACACCTTGTGGATCCCCAGGGGATCGGTCAGGTCGGATTGGTTCCAGTCCTGGGCCTTGAAATACACCCATTTCGATGATATCGGGTCGATGAAGTAATTGAATTCGGTGTTGTATGTCGCCGGATTAAAATCCGGACCGTACAGTATCCGGAGGCTGTCCACGGTCAACGGCGTTCCGGTCTGCTCCCACAATTGCAAAATACTGTTGTACTGATAGACCTTGTAGTCATCCAGATCGAACGAGGCCAGCAGCACATAGTCCTGAGCCCGGTCTCCCTGGGCGTAATAGACCCGGAATCCCTCGAAGTCTTTCTGGCGGGCGAAGACGTCATAGGCATTCTGTGATTCCTGGCCGTTCCAGCGAAGCGTCACCAGCCCGAAACCGGGGACCGCTTTCACCGTCGGCGCGGGAGGCGGAGAGGCACCGCGGAAGTCAGGCACGCCGTCGCCGGCGTAATACATTTTGGTCGAATCAACCGCGAGGAGCGAATCGACGAGGGTACTATCGTGCGGCTCTACGATCGTATCGACGACCCATATGGAGGTGTCGATATAGGTGACACTCCAGCAGAATTTTCCGGAATCGTCCTGTCCCTCCGGATAAATGATGCCATAAGAATCGGTGGTGTCGGTGTCCACGCCGGGATTGTCGAAAATCCAGCTGGCCCAGCGGGAATTGTTGCCGAGGTCCGTGAAGTCGAGCTTATTGTAATATATCGATGGATTAAGGGCATCGAAATAATCCGTCAAATCATCCGGGCCCACATGCCAATTGTCACCGGCGATATAGGCCACGGTAATCGGCAGTGTATCGCCCGGCTGGACATCGAACGGCCCGAAGGAAAGGAGATAGCGGGTATCGTATCCATCAGCCAAATCGCTGGCCAAATCGGATTTGGGCGGTGCGAGATATCCTTCGCTGGTATGCGATATGGCCGTGAACAGCTGGTCGTAATCGAATTCGCCGTTGGACATCGTATAATACTTGTTCTTATCGCCGGTCGGCGTTCCCAGGTGCGTGCCGAAAGAGCGGAACGGTTTTTCGTTGGTACCGGCCATACGCGGGCCGAAGTCGATAGTCGGCGACGCGTTGGAAATCCACCAGTTGAAACTGTACTGGAGGTCCTTGTTCGGCGAACGAAGCACCCGGGAACCTGTTAACGCCACGGGCGACGTATACGACCAAGCGCCCTGGGTCGGATCGCCGTCGTTGTCGCCGATCCAGGCAATGTTAATGGTATCTTCATCGATACAGTAGTCCGCCGGCATGGGAGCCGTCCGCCGAAAACCGCAAATGTCATCCTGC
>JAQVRW010000350.1 GCA_028700875.1 Candidatus Zixiibacteriota bacterium
GATCCGGATCAGTTCGCTATCGGTTTGGAGCAGTTGTGCCGTGACGATGACCTCTGGCGGGGCATCTCCCAACGCGGCCTGGCGCTGATCGAAAAGCAGTATGCCTGGGATAAGGTGGCCGGGCCTCTGGCGACTCTGTGGAGGTCGATAGCCAATGGCTGAGGCGACCGGGATGGAAATCGCGTTTTGGGTTTTGGCTTTGTTGATGCTCTACACCCTGGCCGGATACCCGGTCGTTCTGCGTTTTCTGGCATCGTTTAAAAAGGAACCTTCTTTTGAGGCGACGACCGCGCGACCGCCGGTTTCTTTCATCGTCGCCGCCTACAACGAAGAAAAGAATATCGCCGCCAAACTGGATAACCTGCGACGGATCGAATACCCAGCGGACAAAGTGGAATTTATCATCGGGTCGGATGGGTCCACCGACGCCACCGACCAAATGGTCACGCGAGCGGCGGAGACCGACAAACGTATTCGATTTTTCCGGCTGGATAAACGCGGCGGCAAAATCGCAGTTCTTCACCGGGCCGCAGAGATGGCATCGGGAGAGATATTGATCTTCACCGATTGTTCCGTGCGGACCGACCCGGATATCGTGCCGAAGATTCTGGCCTGTTTTGAGGACCCGAAAGTCGGGTTAGTTTCCAGCCGCGATGTCTGGGTGGACGAGCGTGAAGGAACGCCGTTGGGGCAACGGGACTATATCGACTATGAAATGACCATCCGTCGGCTGGAAAGCCGTTTGAATTCGCTGGTGTCGGCATCGGGGTCATTCTTTGCGGTGAGAAAAGAGTTGTTCCGTCCGTACGGCAGCGACCTGGCCGATGATTTCGCCCTGCCGCTTCAGGTCTACCGCCAGGGGTACCGCGTCATCCATCGCGACGATCTGATCGGGTATGTCCCGATGGTCGCCTCGTCGGGCGCCGAACTTTCCCGCCGGACGCGGATCATCCAGGCCGGCATTCGAACAGTTATAGCCGACGCCGCGCTGCTGAATCCCCTCCGGTACCCGATCTTCGCCTGGCAACTCTGGTCGCATAAAGCGCTCAAATGGCTCTTCCCTTTCATGGTGATAGCCAGTATCATAATGGCGATCGCGCTCTGGGCACATTCGCCGGTGTATAAGATAATTGTCGGGTTGTATGCCCTGACGGCGGTTCTGGCCCTGCTTGGATTTGCCGTCAAGGGACAGAACGTTTTGTCTAAACCGTTCCGAACGGCCAACTTCTTTTTGCTGTCGATGATAGCCGTGGTGATTGCCTGGTATCGGGTGCTGACGGGCCGCAAGACGCAAACCTGGGAGCCATCGCACAGGTAAGACATGAACCTGCTGGTGTTGACATATCATTATTTCGACCGGGACGAGCCGGCCGGTATCAAGCCGGAGGATTTTGCCTTCTCGATACCCGCCGGGCAATTTGCCGCGCATTGCGGGCAGATGTCTTCGTCGGGATACCGGATTATCAATCCGGAAACGCTGCCTGATTTGCCGCAGGAAACGACGGATGACAGCCGTCAGGTGCTGGTGACTATCGATGACGGCCATATATCGGTGGCGGAGATCGCCGTCGAAATCCTGCTGGAGCATCGAATCACGCCGATTGTCAGCGTCATCACAGATCGGGTCGGCCAGCCACACTACATGGGATGGGGAAGATTGCGTGATCTGGCGATGGCGGGGTTTTCCATGCAGTCGCACACGAAGAGCCATCGTAACCTGACCCGTCTGACGCCGGATGAATTGGCCTCCGAGTTGCGAGACTCAAAAAAGATCATTGAGGACAATATCGGCCTGCCGGTGACGATGCTGACGATTCCGATGGGGCGAATCGATAAGGCGGTCATGGCCGCCGCCCGCGAGGCGGGGTACGCCATCATCATGACCTCGTTTACCGGAATCAACAGATCGACCGATGATCTTGCCTCATTGCGCCGATTTCAGGTGAAGCGGCCTCAGGAAACGCTTCCGCTGGACGATTATTTCCGATCCGGTTCGATGATACGGCTGGTCGGCGCGGCCAAGGACATCGTCCGTCGCGTCCGCGATGAAAAGCATTTGTGGTAATGGAGCCTGACGCGTGAAACAAGATTTCAAAATCCTGATCAGGCATTTCATCACCTACGGCGCCAGCATCTACTTGTCGAAGCTGATCGGTTTCTTCATGATTCCGGTCTATACCGCGTATCTCACCCCGGCCGACTACGGCGTATTGGAACTGCTCGATCTGACCATGTACGTGGTCAACATGTTCGTCGGGCTGGGGCTGATCAATTCGATCATCCGTTTCTATTCCGACTGCAAGACCGACGGCGAAAAAAGCGAGGTCATCAGCACCGCTTTCTTCTACGTCCTCCTGGCGGCGATCTGCATCAACGGCGTCCTGATCGCGTTTTCCGGGCCGATTTCGCGATTGATCTTCAGCAGCCGCGAGGCCACCGCCAGCCCCGAGCAGTTGTCGTTCTTCGTCAAGCTCGTCGCCTGCTCCGGGATATTGGATATCCTGGCCGGAGTCGGGACGGCGTATCTGCAATCGGAGAAGAAGTCGATCATATTCACGCTTGTTTCGATCGCCCGATTTATCATCGCGGTGACGTTGAATATCGTTTTCGTGGTCGGCTTCGAACTCGGCGTGGTGGGCGTCCTCTATTCCCAGATCATCGCCGCCGCCTTTGCCTGCATCACCATGACCTGGCTGATGCATAGGCATCTGGGCCGGCATATCTCCTCGGCCCGGGCGATGGAAATGGTCCACTACGGCGCGCCGTTGATTATCTCCTCGCTGTCGATGTTCATCATCCATTTCGCCGACCGCTTCTTCCTGGAACGGCTGTCCGGCCTGACCGTGCTGGGAATCTACAGCCTCAGCTATAAACTGGCGATGGTGTTGCCCGCGCTGCTCTATGGGCCGTTCGAGATGATCTGGAACGCCCAGATGTTCGACCTGTACAAGAAGGGCGAGGACGGGCACAAGACGATCAACTATGTCAACAAGTATATGCTGGTGGGATCGCTCTGGTTCATCACCGCGTATGCCTTATGCATCAAAGACCTGGTCTATGTCATGGCCGACCCGAAGTACCACGAAGCGTACAAGGCCGTGCCGCCGCTGTTGCTGGCGTTTCTGTTCACCGGCCTGACCACCACCTCGACGGTCGGCATCATGTTCGCGAAGAAAACCATCTACCGCGGCCTGGCCAACATCTATGGCGCGATCGTGGCCCTGATCGGATATTATTTTCTCATTCGGGCCTACGGCTACTGGGGCGCGGTCATCAGCACTTTCCTGGCCCTTTTTGTGCGGTATATCGCCGGCGTGTACTATTCCCAGCGCTTCTACAAAATCGACTACAGCCCCGTGTTGCTTATCAAGGTCGCCATCGCCGCGGGCGCGGCCTATGGATTGGGGACGATGATTTCGATTGACAATCATATCGTTTCTCTCTTTATCAGGGGTATGGCCGGGCTGGCGCTGTTTGGAGTGTTGGCGCTGGGCCTGAAGATATTCAATCGATACGAACTGGCCGCGATCGTCTCGCTGATCAAGGCGGTGCGGTTCAGAGGAAAAGCAAATGATTCCGCTGGATGACCATAAAGGATCGCTTCTTTTTATCTCCATCGATTTCCCCCCGGCCCGCACCAGCGGCATCTATCGCCCGGTGTTTTTCACCCGGTACCTGATCGAGGCCGGATGGAAAGTGACGCTCATGACCGCCACCAGCCATCTCTCCCAGGTCATGGATGAATCGCT
>JAQVRW010000029.1 GCA_028700875.1 Candidatus Zixiibacteriota bacterium
TCGCGGTCAGCGGCAATCGCCTGCGGGTCGAGGTCGTGCGATGTCAGGCGGTGACTCCCGACGGCGTCTATATCGATATCGATGGTTCCGGCCGGTATCCCGTGCGGGGCGAGGCGGAACTGACCGGGTCGGCAATGCCGGTGTATGTCGCGGTTGATCCGGCGGCCAAGAAGCCGGTCGGCGATCCCGATCCCGGCGAGGACCTGCCCCGGATGCCGTATCTTCAGAACAGCTATTCGGTCCATCTCGGGCAGGCGCCGAATCTGCCGGAGGGGGGGTATATTCAGGTCGCCATGTTGACAGTCGGCGGCGGCGAGGTCACGTATGCTCGCGATTATTATCCGCCCTGTCTGACGCTTTACGGCGATGAACGGCTGGCGGAGAAGGCCTCCGAATTGCGCAACCGTCTGGAGAACTTTTTGTCGCTGTCCACGCGGGCCTATATGGCGGTGGTCGCGCCGGGGGCGCTTAAGGGGGGCGGAACCGGTCTGCAAGAGGCCTTCAAGGAGACGATCAACAGCCTGGTCTATCATCTGGCGGCGACGATCGATGATTTCGTGATCGGCCCAAACGCCGGTCATCCGTTATATCTGGTGCTGGGATTCAAGAAGCTGTTCCGCGTCTTTTCGACGCTTTTAAACCTGCATCCCGGACTCAAAGACTATCTCAACGAGCAGTTTTTCACCAAGGAATTGCAAACCGACGTCGGCCGCTTCCTATCGGGGATCGATGGTTTCATCCTGTCGGAGTACAACCATCGCGACTTGGGCGGACAGATACAGACCATGGACGGCATCCTCGATCAGATGCGCAGCGCGATCGCCTTTTTGGCCCAGACCAAGCGGGAATCGTTGGGCGAACAGGCGGTGGCCACCGAGACCCTGACCTATGCCGGACGGACCTACCACAACGCCCAGTACAAGTCGAACCGTCTGGAGCAGTCCGGCGAGTTGTGTTACCTGATGATCGACATCAGCGATCCGCGCCGGGTGAAAGACGAGGTGGTGCTGTTGTCGAAAGGGTTGTTTACCGATACGGAGTGGAGAAACATGCAGGTGCGGCTGGGTCTGAATCAGGCCCGCGGCTTGGGGGAAACCGATCCGGTGGACGTGGACACCGTGGCGTTCGGCAACAAGGTGGCGCTGCATCCGCGCGACATGCTGGAGACCGCCTCGGTGCGCCAGATGACGTTGATTTTCCGGGGGGCGCCCGACGGCAGCAAGTTCGCCAACCTGAGTAAAATTGACCTGTTGGTCTATACGATGTAAAACGATTGCGGCAGGATAAACCGTGGACATAAAAACCTATATCGATGATCTCTTCAAGTACCTGGAAGCGTTCGAAAGCGGGGCCGCCGAGTTCGACACCGAGGCGTTCCTGCAGACCTATAACGGGATCTATACCGTTTTCCAGGCGATGCGGGAGAAACGCGACCGGGCCGTGGCGCTGGACCAGATCTTCCTGGAAAAGATCAAGAAGGTCCCGCTCAATGCCTCCGATCTGCGTCAGATAGTCATCCAGATTCTGATCACCTATTTCGAATCGGAAGCCGATATCGACGGCCAGTCCAACAAGTCATATCTGTATTGCCGGGATTTGCGGCCGGTCAAGCGGGATATCGCCTTTTTCGAAAACACGCTGGCGCCGATGCTTTTCCGCGAGGGAAGCTTCAACAATAACCATCAGCTGAATTTCTTCCTCCTCAAGGAAATCGCCCGGTACACCAACAAGTTCGGAACCGATGTCCGGGCGGCGGCGATCAGCCCGGAAGATTTCAACGGCCTGTCCGACCCCATGAAGATGTTGGAATTGATGCGGCGGCGGCTGGTGCTGGGAGATAAACTCCTGACCGACCGCACGACGCTTGAATTCCAGCTCCAGGGGATCGGGGTTTTCGGTAAACTGGGCAAGAAAAACAAGCTGTTGGAATACTATCTCACCCAGTGGGGGTATCTCCGCACGACCAGTTTCTGGGCGCGGTTCAAGCAGGGACTGGGACGGGTCTGGGGAAAGTTCAAAGGAGCGTTCGCCAGCGGGCGGTATTTCCGGCTGGTCATCACTCAGCGGTCGACGGCCTACCTGTTCTATACCGTGTTGCTTCTGTTCTGGTTGTTTCTGGCGATTTACGTTCCGATTATGTGGCGGAATTATTCACAGCATCGGCTGCAGGAATTTCAGAACCATGCGACGACCGTGCAGAGCGGCGGCGGGCAATGAAACGGCGGCCATAACGGCATGATTGGCATATGAAAATAAAATCGATATTCAAGATATTTCAGAGGGGCGCCAAGGCGGCGCAGAGGGCCAAGGGCAAGAAAGGGGCGGAGGGATTCGCCTGGCCGCCGGGTATACGGATCGGCATCTATGGCCATTCCAACTCCGGCAAGACGGTCTATTTCACGGTCCTCAACGAAGACTGCAAAATTTCCAAGAAACTGCAGATATCGGTGACTGACAACGCCACCGCCGGCGAGTTTTTAGCCAACTATCGCGGCCTGTGGGGAGTCGGGACGGCCAGCGGTTCCGGGACGGTGGTGGACCTGCGCGGGGAAAAGAAATTCCCCGACCCGACCACGACCGAAAAGCTGCTGCTGTTCAACGCCATCCTGGACCGCAAGAAGAAGGTGTCGGTGGTCGCCTACGATTACGGCGGCAAGGCGGTGTCCATCTCCGACCGCGATACCTCGGCCGAGAAGGTGGCCGACTTCATGGCCGGATGTGACGGTATCCTGTTTTTCTTCGATTCCAAGGTGATGGGAGCGGAACTGGAATGCCAGGCCCATGCGGCGTCGTTTGTCAACATGCTGGAACTGCTGGCTCCGCTGAAGGTCCGGCTGCCGATCCCGGTCGCGTTGGTGGTTACCAAGGCCGATGTGCTCGAGGGATTTTCCGGCGACGATCAGGTCACGCTGGTGCCGCCGGAAGATGAATATGTCGTTTCCGAGGATTTCGAGTCGTTCCTTGAAAAAGTCCTGGCCTTTCCGAAAGTCGCCGCCAGCCCGGTCTGGACCGGAACGGTCCGCAACGTGTTGATCAAACTGAAAGATTTCCTACGGGTCGTTGTCGGCCGGACGCTCGATTTCCAGGTTTTCTTCATTTCCTGCACGGGGCAGAAGCCGGAAAAAATCGGGGCCGATATCGGCCGTTCGCTTTATGCTCCGCCGCCCAAGATGCAGCCGGTCGGCGTCAAGGAACCGTTCTACTGGTTGTTGAAATCGATTATCCGTAACCGGCGCATCTCCACGTTCCGAAAGATCACCCGGTTCTTGGGTATACTCAGTTTGATCTGGATCGTTTTGTCGTCGCTGCCGTTCTTGTTCCATTTCCTGTTCCTCTACCCGCAGCCGCAGAAAGTGGAGAGCCGGATCAAGGCGGCCTACGGCGGCAGTCTGTACAGTTCGTCCAAGGATGACCGCGACAAGATCATCATGGCCTATAAAAATTACGAGCGGTCGCTGACGGTGAAGTGGTTCTTCGAGGAGTACCAGCAGCCGGCCTCGCGCATCTGGAACGCCTATTCCCGCTATGATAAGCAGGAAGCCGAGAAAGACCTGGACAAGTCGATCGATATCTTCGCCGGCATGGTCGCCGACACGACCAAGTGGCCGGCGTATAATCCCGGCGACGGCACGGTTATCCCGCGCGAAGAGCATAAGGTGCTGCAGGCGACGTTCGAAAACTATCATAAAGGGGACGAGACCTCAATTCTGTTCGTGCGCAGCGGCCGGGTCTTGATGTACTGGACGCTCTTCATGACCGGGGTCGGCAATCCTACCGACACGACCGTGTGGCAGAAGATTCAGATGCAGGTGAGAACCGACCGGACGCTCCAGGCCACCAATCTCAGCCCCGCGGAAATGCGGTTGGGGGACGCCCTGACGGCCCACAAGATAGTCAAGGTGCAGGAAGCGGTGGCGGCCCAGGCGGTGACGGAACTGGATGATTTGATCAAGACGATCAACAGCAAACCATCGCCCGATTTCCGACTGGATACGGCAGTGACGCAGTTGCGGGAACTGAAAAGCAGTCTCAATCCGGCGGCGGATAAAGCCAATATCGGCATGATCGACAAGTATCTGGCCGCGGCCGACGTGTGGAACAACGCCCGGAAGTATAAATACAAAATCGAAAGCGTACCCGGCGAGGGACATTTGCACGTGGAAGTGACATCGCGCGGCAAAGACCCGACCTGGGCGGTGCATGAGACCATGGTCCCGGGGCATGAATATACGATATCATGGGCGTCCGGCGACGCCATCTATATCGCCCTGGATACTCTGGGACAAGCCGAAGATTGGGGCGATCGGGCCAGCGACAAGGTTCGTCTGGCCGGCAAGTTTTCGATATTCTACATGGACGGCGATATCCGCTTCGAGAATATCGGCAAGAAGGTGACGATCACCTTCACGCCCGGCCTGTGGGATCAGATACCGAAACTGGGAAAGTGATAGCGGTGCCATCGTCAATAAAGGAGCGAGCCATGAACGGTATGTGGACAAGGAACGGCGCCATTCGATTTGCGGCAATCATCGCGCTATCGATGATACTGCTGGCCGCCTCGGTTCCGGCAGCGACCATCCAGTTGCCGCGCGGGACGGAAGTCAAGGTCAAGTTCGTCGCCGCGGCCAAGGTGTCTTCGGGGAATCTGGCCAAGGATGTCCCGGTGCTTTTCACCCTGGCCGAACCGGTAATCATCGGCGGGGAGACATTGGTCGAGGCCGGCGCTACCGGGACCGCCAAGGTGGTCGAGGTGGAGAAAGCGGGGAAGGCAGGCAAAGCGGGGTATATCAAAGTCGCCTTCGTTGATCTTGATCCGAAAGGGATTTACCAGACCGCCGACAAGGCGAAGATAAAACTCACCGGCGAAGTCGAGAACAAGGGCAAGGGGAAGAAGTTTATCTCCATGTTGTTTATCGCGGGTCTGTTTATCAAGGGCGGTCAGGGCGAGATTCCCGCCAATGTAGTGTATACCGCCAAGGTGGCCGAAAGCATCACGCTCGAAAACAAGTAGACGCGGATTGGTGTTATCGGGGGGAAGAACGATCAGCGATTCGCGAGATTGCCCAGGGAGTCGGTTCTAACCAGATATAGGTCATCCCCCCCGTGGCCATAGGAGTTGGTCCAGCCGGCGAGGATAAAGCCGCCGTCGATTCCCAGAGTCAGGCAATTGGCGCCATCATCCTGCGCGCCGCCATAGGTCTTCTGCCAAAGTTTATTTCCCGAAGCATCGGTCTTGACCAGATGGGCGTCGAAATTACCGGCGCCGAATGAGTCGGTGAATCCGGCGACGGCGTACCCGCCGTCGGAAGTCTGGGCCACCGCGCAGGCTTCATCGCTGGAGGGGCCTCCAAACGTTTTTTGCCAGGTCAGATTGCCGGCGGCGTCGGTCTTGACCAGATACATGTCCAAAATACCGGCCCCGAAGGAAAACGTGCGCCCGGCGATAATGTATCCACCGTCGCGGGTCGGGGCGACAGCGCTTCCCCGCTCGTCGGCCGAACCCCCGAACGTTTTTTGCCAGGCAAGATTGCCATCCTCATCGATCTTCAGCATGTACACGTCCGAACTCCCGGCGCCGAAGGAGTAGGTGTCGCCGACGATGATATAGCCGCCGTCGGAGGCCCGGCAGACGGCATGGCCTTCATCGACCGCCGTCCCGCCATACGTCTTGTTCCAGATTGAATTGCCTGCGGAATCGATCTTGATGGCATAGACATCGTTGACCCCGGAACCGACCGCGGCGGCATACCCCGCCACGAGGTATCCCTCATCGGGCGCCCTGGCGACGGCATGGCCCCCCTGTGCCAGAGGGCCGCCGTATGATTTCTCCCAAACGGCCGCGCCGGAAGCATCGGTCTTGACCAACAGGACATCGGCGCTGCGGGTAATGAATGAATAGGTGTATCCGGCGACGGCGTATCCGCCGTCGGAATTGGCCAGCAAGGCCCGCGCGCCGTCATAGGAAGATGCGCCGAATGTTTTCTCCCAAGCAAGCTGTCCGGCAGGGTCGATTCCGATCAGGTAGGCGTCGGTACTTCCGGCGCCATACGAATCGGTGTATCCGGCGGCGACGATGCCGCCATCGGGCGTTTCCACAAGCGCAAGCCCGGATTCGTTGCCCGGTCCGCCGAAGGGGGCTTCGCTCAAAATTGGGGCGTGCATTTCAACCACGGCCTGGTCTGAATAAATGCCAGCGGTCGACACCGGATCGCCCGCCAGATCAGTCAGACTTGAAATTGAGGGTTGAAAAACGACGGCAATGACTGAGTCACCCCAATCGGCATACGAACTCAACTGCATCCTCGCCAGATGAGCATATCCCGAGGCATCGGTAAGGCTGGAAACCCGGTCACCCACGTTAACATTCAGGTAGACCGTTTCTGTCGCCGTGCTCCAGCTTAATTGGGAAAGACTATCGAGGGAGGCTCCTTTAATGATGGCAGTCGGGTCATAGATGCTGAATGGCCCGTTGTTGTAAGTCAGGACAATCGAAATCTGCCGGATGTTAGGCAAGTTATACACCAGGACATCAACGTAGAAAGAATCATTCATGATGTTGTACTGGTAGGTCGGCGTCAATTTCACCATCGGCACCACGGGGCGGAGGCTGATGGCCAGGTTGGTCGCGCCGCTGGACACGATGTCCGCATACGCTTCGCCGCGATATAACACGACGGGAGCGGCGACATTGCCGACGGCAGTGGTCAGGCCCTCGGCGATGAAATGCCGTCGGGTGCCCAGGGGAACTTCGATCTGTCCGGTCAGCAGATTCCCCTGAAGCTCCAGTGTGGTGACGATCGGTTCAAAGTCGGCGCCTTCGACAGTCAGGCGGTACGCATTGGCCATTTCGCCCTCAGCCGCGCCCAACCCTTTGGCATCGATGGCCACGGTTATGTTGGCCGATTGTTTGTTGGCGACGATTTTTTCGGCGCAACCTGAGGCCACGATGAGCGGGATCAGGCCAACCAGGAGAACCGCGACGAAACGAACAATGGATTTTTTTCGCATGATATCAGTTCTCCCTAAAAGGTGGTTCCCAAACCGAGCGACAGCTGATACCCGGAGAGATCATACCGGCCATCGTTGGCCTGCCCGGTGAAGTATTTGACGCCTACACCAAGGTTGACCGATTGGCCCAGTTTATGGCCGTACTCGAATCCGGCCGCGATCGTATGCGAGGAGCCGAAATCATATTCATTGGCTCCGATGATTCGCCATTCCACAAGCGGTCCGGCATGCCAGGTCGCGGATCGTGAAGACCAGGTTGCGGCGAGACTCATGAACAGTTCGTTGCCGTAAATCTTAAGCTGGTCTCGGATGGTCTCGGCGGCGGTGGTGTCGTATGTAGTGTTCCGTCCCCGGATAAAATAGCGGGCGTCGCCGCTTAACGTCATGGTTTCCTGTCGATAGGCAAGCCCCGTATGGATGTCGAAGATGCGGCTTTGGCGGAAGACCTTATGGTCTTCCATCTTGTCCACCGAGTACGTGGCGAAGGTCATGTCGGCGATGAAACTCAGCTTATCATTGCGGGTATCGAGTCCGGCATTGAGGCTGAACATATCGCCGGGGTTGTAGTCGCCCATGCCGTCGAAGGCTTCATAGGCGCCGTTCAACTGGAACGTCGCCGCCGCCCCATAACGGGTAGCGCCGGAGGCTCCGGCCAGTCCGGCGGTGGCGTTGACGCCGAGACCCTCGCCCAGCCGTCGGAGCGGGAAGGTCAGGAAATCATAGGCGAGGTATTCGGCCACCAGCCGTTCCTCGGTCAGATTCAGCGCCTTCTTCCCGGTGGGAAGATTGATACCCAGGCTGAGCAGGACATGATCTTCCGCCAATGCCTGATTCAGTTGAAGACGGATATCGCTGAGACCCGACAGGGAATATGTTTCGGCTTCGGTTTTGAGGGAGTTGGAAGTCTCGGCGACGAACAGTCGCGCCTCGAGGTTATCCTTAAGGGGAACGAAGGCGTTGAGCGGTACCGTGAACTGGCTGATCTTGTCGCTGGCGAGCGCGCTTTCGACAGTCCAGCGGCAATAGTTCACGCGGGCGCCGACGGAAGCGGGTTGGCCGAAGACGATTTGCCCCTGGGCGGGGATGACGCCGAACAGCATCAGGGCGGTCAGCCCGACGCATAATATCCATTTACGGTCGCGCATCGATGTCCCCCTGGATAATGATGGTTCCGATGTTCGTCACCTTGCCGGTCCGCGGCGGTGCATCCGAGGGATTGCCGAATTCATCCAGATTGTCCAAGCCCTTGATGAACCCGGCCCGATTCAGCGCGCCGGCTTGGAATTGATCCAGCCCGGACGTCGGTTCTCCTTCACCGGACTCTTCGGCCGCCGATGATTCCAACTGTTCCAACGAACCGGGGGGGCCGGGGGCGGTCGGAGCCGGCAGAGGCAAGGCTGTCACCCGTTGCCGGGCGGCGACGAATTTGTTGTCGACGGAGGCAGCCTGACGGTATTCCTGCCGCGCCTGGTCGATCATCCCCCGACTTTGATAATCGAGGCCGCGACTATAGGCCATGAAGGCCAGGAACGATTCGGTCGGGACCTGCTGAATGGAATCCCTCTCCTCCGGCGTCAGGGTGATGCCGAGATTATCGATGACCTTGAAGACGAAGTCCTTTTGAACCTGGAAGAACCGGTCGAGTGAGCCTTCGGTCGGGCTGGTCGGTTTGGCCGAGCTGTCGGCGGTGCTGACCACGGCGCCGTCCATCCGGAAATCCTTTTCGCCGGTACCCGTGAGCGAGCCGGTGACGATATGACGGCTGCCCATGAGCCGACCCAGGCGGGGGCTATAGGCTGGATTGGCGTATTCCGAGGTCCCGAGTTTCAGTTCTTTCAGGAGGAAATCGAGCTTCTGCCGCTCCACCACGCGCAGCGATTTGACCTTGGACAGATCGGCGGCGGTGAATTCGGCCAGGCCTTTGCTCAACGGCGCCAGGTCCGGAGGAAGATGGGAGTTGTCGAAATCAACCACGGCGATGGTGTTATCCGGGATGGTATCGACCTTGATGGCGGCCTCGTTGGTCAGGGAGACGGAAACATCCTTTTGAAGTTTCTGCACCACCAATTGATCCAGATGCGCCTGGAGCGAATTCCGCGTTTCCGAACCGGGATTAAGGCTCAACGCCGCCCGATAGGCGTCGATGGCGCGATCGAGGTCGCCCGATTTTTCGAAGATCATTCCCAGATAGAGATTGGTGCGGGCGTCGGGAGCGATATTGTTGGCCTGCAGAAGAGCGTCTTCCGCTTTGGTCAGATCGCCTTTTTCGTAGAAGACAACACCCAACTCCCGCCAAGCCGGGGCGCTTTTGGGATTGGCGTTGATATAGTTGTAGAGGGTGTCGGCCGCCTGCTCGTACCGACCCTGCTCGGCCAATTGACGGCCCCGGTGGAGTTGATCCGAAGCACATCCGGCCACCAACGCCAGAACCAGAACGGCCACAATCGTGCGCATACTCACCTCAGGCAAAAGGGTGACGCCGTTTGACGGTTATGATGTCGCCAGGGGGCGATAGATGTCCATCTTCCGCTTGGCTTCGGCGAAGTTTTTGTCCTTCTCGTACGCCTGCTTGAAGAAATCATACGCCTTCTTGTAGTCGTACTGGTCCATATAGTACAGACCCTGAGAATAAAGGGTCGCGGCGTCGGCGGACGTCGTCCCCGCCTTGTCGATCAGGTTCTTGGTTTTCGGATTGAGGATGATATCCAGCTTTTCGGCCAGTTCCTTCACCAGTTCCTTTTCCATCTCGAAGTATTCCGGTTTGCCGGTTTTTTCGACGGTCGCGATGATCTCCGATGATTCCACCCGCACGGCTTTGACCAGCATCTTGGTCTTCTTGTCGTCCAGTTGGGTGATGCTGCCGAAGACCATGACCTGAGCGCCCATCATCCGGCCGATTTTCACGGCGGTCGCGGGATCGACGGCCCCGGACTTGACCATCTCGACTTCCCGCAGGATGTAATCGATCTTATCCCGTTCCAGGACCTTCAGTTCGCTGATTTGGGCGAAATCACTCTCGAAAAAATCGGCCAGTCCCTTGGTGATAAAGCCCAGTTCCTCCTGGTATTTGCCGACGGAGTAGTTGTCGAATTCCAGTACGGCGATGGTCGTCACCCCCGCGACCTTGTCTTCGGGGCAACTCCACAGGTTTCTGGTCTGCAGGATGGAGAACCACCGGTCGCGCAGTTGCTGCGGCCAGAATTCATAGGGGAGATGAATCCGGCAAGGTCCCAGGCCGGCCATCCGGTCGAGGTACTCGTACGACTTGGTGATATACTGCTCCCCCTTGCCATAGGTGAGCATGCTGATGACTGCGTAGATGGCGACGCTGTCTTTGGAGGAGACATCGGGTCGGGCAAGAACCTGCTGGGCCAGATCGATCCCTTTATCAAATTCCAAATTGGTGTACAGGGCAATCGCCTCCGACAGTTTGTCAGACACCGTTCCCTCAGTTTGTGCGGCGGCGGGAAACGCGGTCAATCCCGCCAGCAACACCACCAGGCCGATCGCCAATCGGCCGGTCATGCGAATAACGTTTGGGGTCATATATGAACTCCTTGGGGTCAGTCCCTCCGCCGGGTCCAACTCGGAGAAGGGTTTCCGTCTAAATAGCCCGGTTAGTTTTCGAAATCAAACATCAATTTATGGTTTCCTCCGTCAACCACAATGACGGAGTCGGTTTTTTCACGGGTGGCGCCCTCGATTTGCATAACGGCCCTGATGATATGCTTCCCGCCGGACAGGGTGAACGTGTAGGGGGTCTGGTGAGTCTGGAGCCGACCGTCGATATATATGTCTGCATTCAACTGCGGTTTCGATCCCACGCTGACCCGGCCGGAGGCCTGGGCGGGCGCCGTTTCGGGAATGGTGAACCGGTAGGTCCGGTCCAACCTGGCTCCGGCGGCCAATGTGACCGTATCGGTCAATGATTTTTGACTGGACGCGGCATTTTCCACCCGGATGATATGCCGCCCGGCATCGAGAGCAAATCGAGCTTCTTTTTGGGCGATTCCGGACGGACGGCCATCGATATAAATGTCACCCCGTGGTTGGATCGATACAATTAAATCGGCCTTGGTGGGTTGCGGCGTTGTCGGCGGGGTCGTATCCGGTTGGAGAGTGGTCGCGACCGGGGCCGGGGCGTCTATGGAAAACGACACGGCGGGGGAAAACCCGCTGGCGCGGCCATTCTTGCCGACTGCTTCGACCCGCCAAAAATAACGGCCGTTGGCCAGGGAGTCGGTCGGGGCGAACCGGTTGACGGTCAGGTCGGAAAACGTCCGGGGGGACGTAAATTCGGTATTGTCGGCCAATTCCAGCCGGTAATTACCGCCTTCGGCGGTTCCTTGCCAGAAGAACATCAACCGACCGCTGGCCAGAACGGCATCGGGAGTCGGTTCCTGGAGTTGCGGGACGGCGGGAGCGACCGCGCCGGAGCCGGAGAAAATAGCGATATAAGCACCCACGGCCACGACGATGATTGCCGCCAATATTCCGATTATTTTTGCCGTCTTTGATTTTTTTCTCAGAGCGCCGGAGGTGGTCGCGGCCGGACCGGCCAATGTGGCGTCTTTCGCCGGCGCTTTCCCCCGGAAGGCGCCGATCGCCTCTTTCATCTCCAACACCGATCCGTACCGTTTTTCTGGGTCGCTGGCGATCGATTTGAGGATGATCTGTTCCAGCGGTTTCGGAATGGAAGGATCGATATCCCTCGGTTTGACCGGTTCCGTAAACAGCTTGGCGTCGCGCAAGGCGAAGGGATTGTCGCCGGTGAAGGGGAGTTTTCCGGTCAACAGGTAAAACAATGTCGTGCCGATGGCATAGACGTCCACGAGGGCATAATTGATCTGTTCGGTCGGATTGAACTGTTCCGGGGCCATATACGAGGGAGTGCCGCAGGAGCTGCCGGCCATGGTCAGGGTCGGGTCGTTGGCCGACTTGGCGATGCCGAAATCGATAATCTTTACTTGTCCCCGCCGATCCACCATGATATTGCTCGGCTTGATATCGCGGTGGAAAACCCCTTTTTCATGGGCAAACGCCAGCGTGTTCAGCACTTCGCTGGTGATATCCAGCGCCTCATCGACCGGCAGTTTCCCTTTGTCCTTGATCGTCTGGTCCAGGGCCTCGCCGTCGATATATTCCATGGCGATGACGATTTCGTCACCGTGGTTGAAAAAGTGTTTGATCTGGCAGATATGCGCGTTGCCGTCCAGCAAGGCCAGCTTGTCGGCCTCCTGACGGAATCGTTCCACCAGACGGGCGTCGGAGAGGACTTTCAGCACGACTTTCAGGTTGGGGACGTCGCGGTGAACGGCCAGATAGACGCTGGCCATCCCGCCGGCGCCGATCTTCTTCAAAATCCGATAATTGCCGATAAACTGGTCTTGCATGACAAAAAATATAGGCCGTTTTATCCCCGGCGGCAACAAGAAACGTCGGGGAGTCCAGACCTTATACCCTCCGAAACGTGACTACACCGGGAATTCGGATAGGCTCTGCCGCGACGGCACTTGCCTCACCGACAATAAACCGCGTATACTACCGTCGATTAACATCGTGAAAGGACCCGTTCATGGCCAGGGAGTCGATTCTCGTCGTCGAGGATGATGAGGATATCCGTCGTCTCATCGCTCTGACGTTTACCAAAGAAGGGTATCGCGTCATCGAAACCGAATCCGGCGAGGAGGCTTTGAAAAAGGCCGCCGCTTCGCCGCCGGACTTGATCCTGCTGGATCTGATGTTGCCCGGCCTGGATGGCCTGGAAGTCTGCCGGCTGCTCAAGCGGGAGGCGGCGACACAGGCGCTTCCCATTGTCATGCTGACGGCCAAAGGGGAGGAAAGCGATATTGTTTCCGGTTTGGAACTCGGGGCCGATGACTATATCACCAAACCGTTCAGCCCGCGGGTGCTGGTGGCCCGTGTGCGGGCCGTGTTGCGGCGAAAGGTTTCAGGGGCGCTCAATGACGACCAGCCTCTTACGATAGAAAATATCGTGATTCATCCGGGGCGGCATGAAGTCCGGATCGACGCCCGGCCGGTGGAGTTGACCTTGTCCGAGTTTAAACTGCTTCATTTTCTGGCTCGCCGCCGGGGGTGGGTGTTTACCCGATATCAGATCGTGGATGCGTTGCGGGGGGAGGATTATCCGGTGACCGACCGTTCGGTGGACGTGCTGGTGGTCGGGTTACGCAAGAAACTGGGCGAGGCCGGGAAGTTGATCGAGACGGTCCGCGGGGTGGGGTACCGATTCAAGGAAGCCTGACGGTCATCGGCGGCGCCCCCTATTTTATGATCACCAGTTTGCCCAGCTGTTCGGTCTTGTCGGAGTGGACGCTCCAAATATAGATGCCCGAGGTGATCGACTGTGTGTTCCGGCTGATCATGTTCCAAGTCTCCTCCTGTGACCCCGGCCCGCCATTGGGATAATAATGGTCGATTTCCTGAACCAGATCGCCGGCCAACGTATAGATTCTGATCTTGCACACCGCCGGCAGGTTGCCGAAATGAATTTTTCTGGCCCATTCCGCACGCAGGGTTCGGTCGCGGTTTTCGTATCCGTCACGGGCATACCCGCCGTCGGTTCGATATGGGTTCGGGAAGACCATTACCGGTAAGCCCTCTTTCTCCACCACGTCCGATGACGGCAAGGCGTAATCCCGGATGACGTTCAGAAGCGGCGACGATTCCATCGAGGGCAACGATTGATGGAACGAACCGGGATTGAACGCCGTCACCGCGAAATAGTACGGTTTTGACGGCTGAAGGTTCTCGACGACGTATTCGTATTCGTAATATCGCTGATACCCCTCCTCGGTGATATCGGCCGCATCATCGAGGGAGGCATCGGGGTACACCTTGTGAATCTTGAGCGGATCGGTCAGGTCGGACTCGTTCCATGCCTGGGGGGAGAAGTACAGGTACTGGCCATCGGGAGTGACATATGCGTTGGTCGGATCGTTGTATTGGGAAGGATCGAAATTGGCGCCATATAAGGCGCGCAGGGAATCGGTCGGTATGGCGGTGGTGACCCCCTCCCACAACTGCATGGCCGAATTATACTGATACATTTTGTAGTCGTCGCGATCATAGCTGCACAACAACACGAAATCGGTCAGCCGGTCTTCCTCGCCGAAATAGACCTTGTACCCTTCGAAGTTCTTCTCGCCGGTCAAAAAGCTGATGGCGTTCTCGGTCTCCTTGCCGTTCCAGCGCAGGGTGACCTTGCCGAATTCGGCCCTGGTGCGCACGATCGGCGGGGGCGGCGGGGATGCCGTGCGAAAGTCCGGGACGCCGTCGCCGGTGAAATACTCCTTATGGCAACACCCGGTCAGGCTGTCGGGCGGCGTCTCGCCCTCGGCAAAACATATTCGTTCTCCGCCGCACATACAATCCCAGATATATCGTCCGGCGTTGCCATCATTGTCGGTATCCCAGCCGGGATTGTCGAAGATCCAGTAAGCGTCGCGGGCATTTTGTTCGAGATCGTCGAAATTCAGAAGATCGTAGTACTCGCTGGGGGCGTAGGGATCGAAATGCTGCCGGAAATCCGGCGGGTTGACATGGAAACCAGTCCCCATGACATGAGCGATGGTGAACCGCAGGGTATCCCCCGGCATGGCTGTACAGGGCGGAGTGGACACAAGAAAAACGGTCCAATATCCTTCCGATATCGCCTCGGCATAGTCGGGCGACGGGGGCGGCAGAAAGCCGGCGTTGATATGCGGTACGGCGGTGAACATCTGGTCATAATCGATTTCGGGCTGGGTCATGATATGATACTTGTTCCGGTCGCCCATTGGTGTCCCCAAGCCGATTCCAAATTCCCGATAATTGCGTTTTAACCGCGGGCCGAAATTATGGGCCTGATCGTAGTCATCGATCCACCAGTTGTAACTTACCGACGATCCTCCGGAGGGAGTCCTTAG
>JAQVRW010000351.1 GCA_028700875.1 Candidatus Zixiibacteriota bacterium
ACAGATGATCGACAATAAACAGCCGCGTCGGGTGGGCCATGGCCTTGATTATCTCGGCCCGCGCTTCAAAAAGAGCTTTCGTTTCGGCATCCAAAGACGGCCTCCCTTGCTTGCACAATTGGCAATATCGCCAAATGATCGAAATTGTCAATAGGTTTTTTGTGGCCGCCAAGCCGCCACTCACCATTTGAACCTTGGAAATGACGATGAAATAAGCGGTTGACACCCGTTAGAGACAAAGTATATTTCATGTATAAGGGGTCGTTAAAGCGTTACACGCCTGACGGCAACCGTCCAGAAAACTTATAATTTTACTCGCGGGGAGGGCGGATGAATCGTTTCTGGTTTTTGCTCTGCGTGTTTCTGGGGGTTTCCCTATGCCGGGCCGACGTCATCAAGATCCCGGCTGATTATCCAACCATTCAAGATGGCATCTCTCAGGCCGTTTCGGGTGACACGGTTTTGTTGGCCGATGGGGTCCGGAGCGGTCCGGGCTTTCAGGACATCACCTTTGGCGGAAAGAAGATTTATCTGATCTCGGAGAATGGCCCGGAAACGGCGATCATCGACTGCCGGGGAACCAACCGGGCGTTCTCGTTCACCTATGTGGACGGCAATCGGGTGACCATCGAGGGGATCACTATCCGCAACGGGTACGCCTCGCTTCCCGGCGGGGCGGTGTTGAGTTACGGCGCTTCTCCCACATTTCGTAACTGTGTATTTTATGGCAACCACGCCCATCACGGCGGCGCGGTCTATGTGTCCGATGACTCCCACCCGAAATTTATCGACTGCCGCTTCACCAAGAACCAGGCCGGCGACGTCGGCGGGTCGGTCCTGTGCCGGTATGGAGCCGACGCCTATTTCGAAAATTGCGTCTTCGACTCCAACTTGGCCGCCAACGGCGCTTTCCTCTGTTGGAACGCCTCGCCGACCGTGATCGACTGCCGCTTTTCGGACAACTATGCCGAGTCGACGGGGGGGGCGGTGTTCCTTCAGGACAATTGCTCGCCGTCGTTCACCAACTGCCTATTTGAAAACAACAAGACGGACGGTTGCGGCGGGGGGCTGTATGTGGAAGAGCGTTGCGCGGTCGGGGGCAACAGTCTGCCTGTTCTCACCAATTGCACTTTCGTCGGCAATTCCGGCGTCTACGGCGCGGCGCTGTTTACTAGCCAGTATTCGCCCTGCCTGGCCAAACCGTCGTTCGTCGATTGCATACTGGCTTTCAATTATGGAAGCCCGGCCGTGTTCAACGTGGGCGGCGACCCGCAGTTCAGTTGCACGGACTTTTTCGACAATCCAAACGGCGACTGGTTCGGCGGGATCTTCCCGCAGGCGACGATAAACGGCAACTTCAGCGCCGACCCGCTTTTTTGCGACGCGGCCGCCGGCCTATGGAGTCTCACCCCGCAATCCCCGTGCGCGCCAGCCAACAACGCCTGCCAGGCGCAGGTCGGTGCGTTCGGCGTCGGTTGCTTTAATCGGCAGGCGATAATCGATCCCGACACCATGTATCAGTTCTATACACAGGCGATCGACTCGATGAGCGCGTCGATTTATATCGGGAACCTGCTCGACGGCCATACCGTGATTGACATCGATACCGCCTCCCTTGTTATCAATGGCGCCATCACCCCCACGGCGCGAAGCGTCATGCCGAGCTATCCCGGATTCATCGGGAATGTCCTGAAGATTGACATACCGATCAAAGAGTTCATCGAGGGATACGGCCTCGTCTGGGACACGCTGGCCGCGTCATATTTCGTCACGGGTGTATACACGGATCAATCGCCGTTTTCCCTGGCCGATGACGTAACCATCATTGGGCATCGTTTCGGCGACATCAATGGCGACGGGCGGGTGAATATCGGAGATCCCGTTTTCCTGATCGGTTACATTTTCAGAGGCGGCCAGGCTCCCCAATACATCGAAATGGGCGACGCCAACGGGGACGGCCGGGTCAGTATCGGCGATGCCGTCTACTTGATCTCTTACCTGTTTCGCTCTGGACCGCCGCCGGTTCCCCATCGCGAGGAATAAGGAGTTGAAATATCCACGGCCATTATCGGCCGGACGATGAGACAGAGGAGAAATGAACAATGAAGACAGCATGCATCGGAATGGCTATGTTGCTTCTGACGGCCGGCTTGCTGGCCCTGCCGCCGTCAGACTATCCGGGGCAAACCCCGGTTGCCGGGGACAAAACGGTTGATAATGTTACTTTTATCGACGCCAACCGAATCCTGATGTTTGTCACCAACCACGGCAACTTCGGCCGCGATCTCAGCGGCTTCTTCGGATATGATTATGGGACTTTTTTCCCCTATTCCGGAGACACATCGGCGATACGGTATGGAGACATGATAACTTCGCCGCTGTATGCCGCCGGATTGTGGGTGGGCGGAAAAGTTGACGGTCAGGTACGAGTGGCCTTGGCCGAATACAACGATGAATATGTCCCTGGAAGCATGAACGGCGACCCATCAGGTTCGCCGCGATATCGGGTATACAAGATTTACGCGGACAGCCTGGAATCCCACCCGTCATCCGATTACCTTCAATGGCCGATTATCGACGGCGCGCCGGTCGATGGTGAAGGTCATCCGCGTGTGATCGGTCAACAGACGCTCTGGTCGGTATTCAACGACGCCGATCCCGATCAACATGAGAACGATGCCGGCATGACCGAACCGTTGGGAATCGAAGTCCAACAGACGGTTTGGGCGACCGAATATACGGGGCCGGACGCTCCCAATGGCTCTTCCATCTACCTGCAGTACAAATTATACAACAAGAGCGATGCCGTCATAGACTCATGCTACGTGGCGCTCTGGTCCGATCCCGATCTCGGCGGGTCGGGCGATGACCTGGTCGGTTGTGACACCCTGCACGACCTTTTCTTCTGCTATAATGCAGATAATGACGACAACTCTTACGGGACCACTCCCCCGGCTATCGGGTTCAAACTCCTGTATGGCCCGGTAATCCCATCCGCAAACGACACGGCGTTCTTTGACGGCGCCTTGATGCCCGGACGCAAGAATATGCGGATGACCTCCTTCCAGATATACGTCAACGGCACTGATCCGGACAATTACGAGGAATCCTTCAACTATATGCGGGGGCTCGACAGGGATGGCGCGCCTCTCGCCAATGGCACGCATTATGCCGTTCCCGGCGATCCGGTAACCGCCATGGGTGATTTGGATACCGCGCCCGCGGACAGGCGAATGATGGGGACTTGCGGCCCGTTCACTTTCAACCCCGGCGACAGCCAGTATGTGCTGATCAAGATGGCCGTCGGCCAGGGGACGAACCGGCTGACATCTATTACCAAACTCAGAGAAATTCTCAACGCCCCGCCATATCTCGGGATAACTGATTTCGTGGCGGTTGTACGCCCTGAACCGCAATACTACTTCTACCAAAATGCCATCACCCCGATGATGGACACGATTTTCGTGGGCCGGATCGGCGGCGATCCGATAGGGGACGTCGATCTCGCCGGTTTAAGAGTAAACGGCGATATTGTTCCGACGTCGGTCGGCCTATTGCCCGGACACGCGGGGTTTCTCGGTGAGGTTTTGCAGATAGTCTTTCCGGCCAAACCATTCATCGCCGGGTACGGCCAGTTGTGGGGCACGACCATGCAACCGTTCGCGATCACGGGTGGTTCCACATCGGCCGGTCAATTTACGGTGAACGGGACGGTCCGGATGATCGGCCATA
>JAQVRW010000030.1 GCA_028700875.1 Candidatus Zixiibacteriota bacterium
CGTGTTTCTGGCCCTTGCCGTCCAGATGTCCCGTTACCACTGTGACCGCCATATATCTTCCTCCTACAATAAAGTCAATAGATGACCTAGTTTGTCTCGTTTGGTTTCCAGATACCGCTTGTTATACTGGGTCGGCGCAATCTGCGCTGGGACCCGTCCGGTAATAGTCAAACCATGCCCTTCCAATCCGACCAGCTTGCGCGGATTGTTGGTAATGATCCGGATGGTCGTCAGGCCTAAATCCCTCAGGATCTGCGCCCCGATGCCGTAATCGCGAAGGTCGGCCTTGAACCCCAATTCGAGATTCGCCTCTACCGTGTCTCGCCCCTTATCCTGTAGATCATAGGCCCGAATCTTGTTGGCCAATCCGATTCCCCGCCCTTCCTGACGCATGTATAACAGAACTCCCAACCCTTCTTTCTCGATCAACTGCATGGCATAAGCCAACTGGTCGCCGCAATCACACCGGGCCGAGCCGAACACGTCCCCGGTCAGGCACTGCGAATGGACCCGGACGAGCACATCTTGTTTGCCGGCCACGTCTCCTTTCACCACCGCCAGATGATGGTGGTCGTCGATATCACTACGGTACAGACTCAACTTGAAGATTCCATATTTGGTCGGAAAATCGACGGTCACCACCCGCTCGATCAGTTTCTCGTGGCGACGACGATGCTCGATCAAATCCTTGACGGTGGTGACCTTCAAGCCGAACTGCGCGGCCATTTCCATCAAGCGGGGCACCCGGGCCATCCGGCCGTCATCATCGATGATTTCGCACAATAATCCGGCGGGATATAGTCCGGCCAGGCGCGCCAGATCGACCGAGGCTTCGGTATGACCCGCCCGGGCCAGAACCCCGCCGTCCAACGCCTGCAAGGGGAAGATATGCCCCGGACGGCCAAAGTCGGCCGGCCTGGCATTGCTGTCGATGAGCCTCTTTATCGTGACAGCCCGGTCAAAGGCGGAAATCCCCGTCGTGGTGCCTTCAATGGCGTCCACCGACACGGTAAACCGGGTGCCATGCAGGGCCGTGTTGCGTTGGACCATCGCCTCCAACTCCAGCTTTTCCAGACGCTCCGGCATCAACGGCACGCAAATCAGACCCCGTCCATGCTTGGTGAAGAAGTTCACGGCCTCCGGCGTCGCTTTCTCGGCCGCCATGACCAGATCGCCTTCATTCTCCCGGTCCTCATCGTCCACCACGATGATCATTTTCCCGTCGCGAATCTCGGCGACGGCTTCTTCAATGCTGCAAAATTCCGCCATAGGACCCTTCCTTCAATATCCCATCTCGCGTAGCGAGTCCAAAGTCAATGTTGATCCATTCCCTCGCGTTCCCAGAAAACGAAGGAGGTACTTTCCGAGCACGTCGAATTCGACGTTAACCAAATCCCCGACTTTTACCCCGGCCCAAGTGGTCTGCCGTCGCGTCTCCGGAATGATGTTGACCGTGAAACGATCCTTGCCGACCGAGCTGATAGTCAGACTGATCCCATCCAGGGCAACCGAACCTTTGTCCACGACCAACGAAGCGAAGGCTTTCGGGAGTTCCAATTCCACTTGCAGACTGCGGCCGATATCTTGCACGCCCGTCACCGCGCTCGTTCCGTCGATATGCCCCAGGACGAAATGCCCGCCCAGCCGGGAATCAGCCCGTAAAGCCCGCTCCAGATTGACGCGGCCGCCGGACCGCAGTGACTTCAGCGTCGTGAGCAGCAACGTTTCCTGCGACGCTTCCACCGTGAAAGACCGTTTGTCGAAAGCCATCACCGTCAGGCAAGGGCCGGATATCGCTATCGACTCCCCAATGGTCAGGTTTTCGAACTCGGCCTCCGGTCGGATAGTCAGCCGGTAATAATTCCCCACCGGAACCACACCCTCCACCCGGCCGATTGTTTCGATAATCCCGGTGAACATAATTACTTCTCTGGATAACCCCAAAATAGGGTATCGGTTCCTATCCTTTCGAAACCATATTTTTCGAATCGCATTGCCTTCGAAATCGTGGCGATGCCCAGATCGCCGACCGCTTCTTTCCCCCGACCGATTACCATCGGGGCGATGACTACGAAGTATTTATCCACCAGGCCTTCCCGCAACAGAGCCGTCGCCAACTGTCCTCCTCCTTCAAACAGAAGCGAGGTCACTTCGCGTTTGGCAGCCTGTTCCAAAAGGCTTTTCAAGTCGATACCGTTCGGCCCTTTCCGCACCGGCCAGGTGGTCACTGAATTGTAGGTCCCAGTGGCGATAACCTCACGGGTCGTAACGATGGTGGTCTGCTTATCCTCGTTGTGAACAAACAGGCCCAGATCAGGCCGTAGGGCCGCCGATGACGTCACCACGATCCGCCGAGGATTTCTCCCTTTCACCAATCGCACGGTCAATTGCGGATCGTCGACACGAACCGTTCCGGCGCCGACGGCGACGGCGTCATAGCGGGCGCGCAGGCGATGCCCGAACGCCAATGCCTCGGGACAGGATATCCATTTGGATTCGCCGGTCACGGTGGCGATACGGCCGTCGAGTGATTGCGCGGTCTTGAGAACGACAAACGGCCGGCCGGTGCGAACGTAGGTCAAATACGCCTCATTCAGCCTTTCCGCCTCGGCCGCCATGATACCGGAGACCACAGCCACTCCCTGACGGAGCAGGGACCGAGCTCCCTTGCCGCATACCTGATCGAAGGGATCTTCGATGGCATAGATGACTTCCGCGATGCCCGCTTTGACGATGGCCTCGGTACAGGGACCGGTTCGACCGAAATGGCAGCACGGTTCCAGATTGATGACCAGCGAAGCGCCCCGGGCCCGATCACCGGCCTTTTGGAGGGCGACTATTTCGGCGTGGGGGCTGCCGGCTTTTTTATGGAATCCCGTGGCGATGACGCCGTCGCGATTGAATACGACCGCTCCGACCATCGGATTGGGCGAAGTCAGTCCTTCCCCGCGACGAGCCAGCCGCAAGGCCTTGGCCATCATGGCATGAATCAGCCTGTCATCGGTCATAAAAAAATCCCCGCTATCTTCGGGGATAATGGCCGGCCCGGCCGGGATATGACCCCGCCGGTTGCCGATAACGACAGGATTTCTATTCCTGCCGGCCCTATCTTCTTCCATCCGGACTATACCGTCGGCGCCGGGATTTCACCGGGTCAGCAGAGGTTATCTCCGCTCGCGGGCTATCACCGCCGATCGAGGAATTTCGCCTCACCCCGAAGATAGATTATGGTTTAATATATGATTTGGACACGGAAAGTCAACAGGAAATCACGGGCGGGCCGCCAGCAGGCCGTTCATCCGGCCGATGGCTTCTTTAATCTGGTCGAAACGGAATGGTTTCCATACCACCAGATCGATGCCGTGCTCGACCATCCTGGTCGCGGCGTCGGTCCCCTGCCAACTGGAAATCGCCAGGATACCGAGGTTGGGCTGAAACCGCCGCGCGGCGACAGCCAGGTCCCATCCGTCCATTTGCGGCAGGCCGAGATCGGTGATAAGCATCTCGAAGGCGTTTTTTTCGATAATGGTTAGGGCCGTTTCGGCATCATTGGCCGTGGCCACGGTATAGCCGGCCAAGGTCAGGAGATCGTTCATCACCTGCCTGATGCTGGGGTCATCATCGACGACCAGGACTCTATGTATGCGTTCTTCCGTGTTGGGCATTCCGTCGTCGCATGTTGTCATCCGGTGTTGGCCAGAGGATGCGGTCCGGAAAAGCGGCGGCCGGGCTTACCCGACCACCACTTCCGTCTCCTGTTCTTCGACCGGCTCCTGGATGTCGGTATATTCTTTGGTCAAGGCCGTGATTCGGTCCGCGGCCTTCAAGATCAAACCCTGGTATCGGGACCTGTCGTCGGGGGCGTCACCCTTCATTTTCAGAAGTTCGATCGCGCCGATAATCGAGGTCACCGGGCTCTTGAGCCGCGCCGTCAACTCGCCCAATTTGCCGGGTTCCGAACCGACGGATTGCCGGTTCGTTTCCTTGGCCCTGGCCGTTTCCAGCTCCAGCTTCTTCATTCGCAACGCCACCGAACATTTGGCAGCGACGTCCCGCGCGAATACAAGATCGGAAGCCCCGAACGGGCGCCGGTTCCAATTGCGGGCCTCGCCGATGGAAATGACTCCACGGACGGCGTCATCCAGCATGATCGGCACCAGAATCGCGGAACGGACATCGGGAAGCAGCGTCGCCATGGTTTCTTGCGGTGGCATCTGCGACTGCGGATCTTCCCGGTTGATCAACATCGGCTTGCGCGTCTCGATCGTCATCTTGTGCCAAGGGAGGAGCGAGACCGGCAACGTCGCGCTTTCTTTGAGATCGTGGCCCGTGTCGCGGATCGTACGGCAGGCTTGACTGAACAGGTTTTTTCCCTCGCGGTCGATCAATGAAATCCGAGCAACGGTGCACTTCATCCGCTTCGTCAGCAACTGGCACGCTTCGTCAAACACGGCCGTGGCAATATGTGCCGTCGCCAGTTCCCGTTCCATCGTCTGCAGACGCAGCATCTGGTCCTCGCGGACTTCCAGCGTGCGGCTCAATTGCTCCCGCTGAATGACCCCCGCCAACAGGGTGGCGATGTCCCGAACCCGGTCCAGATGTACGGGCCGGAAACGGTTGGGTTGACTATGGCCCAACATGATCACAGCGGCGACCTTGCGTCCCACCGTCACTGGGCAGGCCAACCGAGAATGCATGCCGCAGGACAGGAACAAACCGTCGTCGGGATTATGATTCCCTTCGAAATCAACGTCCGCGTCGATCAGCGGCTGTCCTTCGCTGACGATCTTGCGGGTAGCGCCACATCGGGTGCTGCGGCTGACTCCTTTTTCCAGGAGCATCCGCCCGCCCGAACCGATCGTGTACCGGACCATATTTTCACCGGAGTTGTCCATGACCGCGATCGAGCAAAATTCCGCGGCCGTGACATCCTTGAACACCTGGAACAACTCGACCAGGATGTCGCCGACCGCGGAAGCCTGATTGCACAAATCCCCTACCCGGGCGGCGACCACCTGACGGTTACGGTAAAAATCGGCATTGGCCTTCAACACCAGCATCTGCGCCTGCCGTCCCAGGATTTCCCCCAGGAGAGTCAGAACGTCCAACAAATCATCGTCGACAGCCACCTCGCCCCAGCAGAGCAAAGCCCCGTATAAACGGCCGCCATAGGCCACGGGAACAACCAGACGCGGACCAGGCGTCTCGCCTTCCCCTTTGGGTTCCATCGGTCTTGCGATGGCTCTAAACCGGTTCAATTCCTGCCTGAGTTCGGTTTCCTTGATCGAAACCGTCCGCAGATGACGGGGACGCTTTTCCGGGAAACCCACCGAACCGGTGAGTACCAAAAGCTCGTGCTTGGAGGTGTATTTGAAGGCCGCCCAACGGGGAATTTCGAGGTAGGTGGCCAGGTGATTCATCACCAGATCGAACGTCTCATCCAAAGCCTTTCCGCCGGAGACCGCGGGCAATATCATTTTCAGTCCAAAATACCGCTTGGTCGTTTGTCGCCGCAACCGGCGCCCCCGCGCCAGAGACGGCAGCAAACCGCTTACACCCACCAGCAAAAACATCAGGCCGGCCGTGATGACCGTCGCCTCCAGTATTTTCCGTCCGCTCTCGTCCTGAAGGTACGGCACGCTTTTGAAGACATCCTGATGCCCCAGAAGCTGCACGATCGCAAACCCCGTCAACAACCCCAGGCCAGTGATAATCCGGTTGAATGCATTCCGGTCGGCCTGCAGGCGACCGCCCCCGATCTTGATTATTGATATCAATACAATCAGAAACGTGGAGCAAAAGAGTACGTCATGATACAACTGCGGCATCACATCCTCCGATAGCCTACTAACTCCTTGTTACCCTTAAAAGTATCGGTATCTCTGCGCAAAATTTGAGCGTTTTCGGTGATTTCCCTTCACCTATGGGGATAAATCCATACTCGGCGGGTAAAATACGTTTTCCGTCGTTTCCATAGAACATCCCCATCCCCTTGTCGTATATTATATTGCGGCCGGGAAGCGATACCGGGCATCCCCTTTGCATTCCTTCCGGCCAAAACATATCAGGCAGTGGCAATGTAACGTCGTAAAAGGATCACGGCCTGGCCGAAGGGAAATTGTCTCCGCCGGCTGCCGGCCGTCTGCCACCCTGGGGAGGATTCATGAAAATGAAACGTGTCGCTACTTTGGTTTGCATCATCGGCGCTCTGGCGATAATGGCGCTGGTTATCAGCTGTTCGGATAAAACTTTCACGACCACGAACATTTCCGACCCATCGGAAACGGCTACTCCGTCCTATGCGCCATTGGAGCCCGGCTTGCGGGTCAGTTTTTCCATCCTGGGACAAAATGGCCGTTCGTTCGATATGGAGATAGGCGATTCCATCATGGTGGACGGCAATCACGGCTTTCAGGTCCGGCAAGTCGACCATGAAACTCAGGCAACCACCATCACCTACCGCTATATGAAAGGAAATGCCCTTTTCGAATCGGCGTCCGTAAACGATCCCGGCGTTCGCATCCTGGAGGGGCCGTTTGTCGCCGGCCATAGCTGGAATCGGAATGATACCTGGTCGACAAACGACAGCCTTATTCTTGGAGAAGGCGACGATGGTGGGACCGGCGGCGGGGATATACGCAAAGTTTTGGCCCCGGTGTACATGAACATAGTCGGATTCGAGGACGTCCAGACTCTTAACGGCGACCTCTATTCCCGCACGCTAAAAGTCGCCTGGCCGGTCGATGAAAACCACACCAATTATTACTGGTACGCCCAAGGAATCGGCATGATCAAATACGAGGAAGGATTCATGCGGGCCGCCCCCGATGCGGCGACAACCATCGCCCTGATGACGGATTTTCAGAGAGTCAAATACTGATAGCGCCAGTCGCCGGCGCTCGTTTAAACGGGCCGGGAACGCCACCCGGCCCGTTATTATTTTCTCCCCCGAAACGCCCCGTCCCCCGAAAACAGCCAATCCGCATGCGTAGTCGGGACGGTTTCAAAATAGGCATTGAAAACGTTAATGCGGCGCTTTGGCCCCGGCAGGACTTCCGCAGTCGGGTGTTGCCGGGGGACAAAGGCGTAGTCGTGAGCAGTCACCCGTTTGAATCGTTCGAACACGACCAAAGAAACGGCGCCGACCGCACGACCGGTCAGAAGCAGCGGAAGAGTCCCGCATTTGTTGACGAAGAAACGTTCCGTGACGCAATCCGCCCCGACCAATATATAATCGCCCCGCCGCACTAGTCCCGGCAGGGCGGCGTCGGTGGATAGGCACACATCGATTCCGGCGGAGGCATACCGGGCCGCCGCGACCGCCCCTTCGTTGTTGGGCGCGGCAGTCGAAATAAGCAGTTGGTCGATTCGGTTCCGTCGTTCCAGAAGCAAACGCATCACCAGCGATGATTGCGAGAAAGTCACCACGCGTCGTTTCCGCTTCCATATCCGGTCGAGCCGCCGTCCGATTTCGGTCGGTTCAGCGTCGGTCTCGTCGCGCAAACGATTGAGGACAACCGCGAGAGTGTCGGCATCCACGCCTTCCAGTTCTTTCTGTAGAAAGGGAAAAACCGCCATCTCTGGAAAGGTCTCCCGCAGCCGCCGTAACGCCTGGTTTCGCCGTGATGGCGCACGGAACGAGGGATTGTCGATAAACAGACTCAACGTCCGCCGATAGAGAGTCGATGCTCCCGATACCCGGTTGGACAGGATACCGGACAGACCGAAGTTCAGCATATGATTTTCTGGTAATTCTTGAAATGCCGTTTGGCGATTTTATCCAGTATCCCAGGGCCGTTTTTTCTAACCAATTCGCGTCCGACGGCATCCACCGTGGCGGAGGCGCCCCGAGGCAGGACGACCTGATACTCGGAGGACAGCATGTCCATGCGCCGGAGAAATTCGGCACGGGCCACGACCGAGGCGGCCGCCACGGCCGGATGCGCCTCTCCCCTGACCATCTGTATCAGTTCGATTTTTTTCCCTTCCTTCTGCAGGTTGTCGATTATAAACCGATCGTCGCCGAATTTGTCCGACAAGGCCGCCGGGGCGAGCTTTTTGGCGAGGATGTTTTCGATGACCCGGGCATGCCCCCAACCCAACAGGCGATTCAGATTCCGTATCCGGCCGTACAGTTCGTTATACTTTTCCGGTCCGATAACCACTACGTCGACGATGAAAGCCTGGCGAATCTTGGCGGCCATATCGATGACGCGACGGTCGGCGATTGTCTTGGAGTCGCGTACTCCCCACTCGGCCAAAAGCGGCGCCTGTTCCCGCTCCGCCAGCACGCCGGCCACCACCAGGGGGCCGAAGAAATCCCCCTTACCCGACTCATCGACCCCGATAATCGGCCAGGTATCAATCATTATCAGTTGGACCGTTCGAGGTACAGTCCGGTCCGCGTGTCAACCTTGATAAAATCCCCTTCCTTGATAAAAAGCGGGACCTTGATTTCCATGCCCGTATCCACGGTAACCGTCTTCTGAATATTGGTAACCGAGTCCCCCTTGACCGCGGGCTCGGAATGGATCACCTTGAGCACGATCGACGCCGGCAAATCCACCGATATGGGCCGTCCCTCGAAAAACAACACCTGATACTCATCGTTTTCGCGCAGGTACCACCGGACGTCGCCCAGGCTGTCGGCGGATAAGATAACCTGATCGAAGCTGACCGAATCCATGAAATGATACCCGTCGGCATCGTTGTACTGATATTGCATCTTGCGGTTTTCCAGATCCGGAAGGTCGAACATTTCGTTCGACAGGCAGGTCTTTTCCTGGACCGCGCCGGTGATTAAGTGTCTTATTTTTGCCTTAGTATGCGGCCGTCCGCGTCCCATTTTGACGTGCGAGAAGTCCACCACCACGTACGGCTCACCATCGACTAAGATGCGTAGTCCTTTTCTCAATTCGGTCGCGGATATCATTCTTCCTCCGTAGCGCGTGCATTCGCAATTGAAAATTCCCAGCAAATATAATAAAAAATCGACAGGCCGCTACGATTTTTTCGTATCGGCCGGGGGTGCGGAAGTTGCGACGGCATAATCCATTGTGGTCAAAGGAAGGGTTATCCGGCATACGGCGCCCCAACGGCGCCCTTCATCGAAAATAATCGATCCGTTATGGAGACTGATGATCTTTCGGGTCAACGCCAGTCCCAACCCCGTCCCCGATGGCTTCGATGAAAAAAACGGGGTAAATAGCTTGTCTCGAATGGAGTCGGAGATGCCCGGACCGCTGTCGGCGATAATGACATGTGATTCGGTTTCGCCCGGTTCCAGGGCTATCTCGATCCATCCCTCCTGGCCCGCCGCCTGAAGGGCATTGTCAAGCACGTTGCCGAACGCCTCGCGCAGAAACAACGGGTCTCCGGCCAGAAGGCAGGCTTTGTCAGGCCGCCGGTAGGTTATGCTGATCCGCTCCTGCCCGGCCCGATCCTGCATTTTTCGTATGCATTCATCCAGAATATCGAGCAAATCGACCGGTTCCGCGTTCAGTTTCAGCGGCCGGGCAAAGTTCAGGAATCGCCCGACCATCGCGGCAGAAGCGACAGCTTCGGACCGGATCGATTCGGCGATGTCAGTCAGGGCCGGATCGCTATTGGTTTTCTTTGCTAGCAGCTGACAGAAACCGGACATGGCCGCCAGAGAGTTCCGTAATTGATGAGCCAAACCGCCCGTCATTTCACCCAGGGCCGCCATCCGCCGATTGATCTCCAGTTCAGCCTGTAGTTTTTTGAGGACGGTTTGATCGGCGAACATAACCGCCACCCCGATTGCCCGTCCGGTATCGTCGTGGATCACGGAGCTTTCCGCCGCCAGCCACAAGACCGGCTTATCTTCCCGGGCAAGTTCCAGATCGTGAGCGCTGCTGGTCTCGTTTCTCAGCAACCCCGCTTCGATGAGAAGCCCCAATGAGTCTTCCTCCGAGAGAGCCGTCAAATAATGCTTCCCAATCGATCCGGCGGGGTCGTGCCCCAGTATTTCTCCCGCGGCGCGATTGAAACCGACCACCATGCCCGACAGATCGACCGTAATGACCCCCGCGCCGATCGATTGCAGCAGATACTGATGGAAAGTCTCCAGTCGGCCGGCGCGACTGGATGTCTCCCGGTACAGACGCAACAATTCCGCCTCGTTCTGCTTCAATTCTTCGATAATCGCCTGGTAGGAAGCCGTTACTGCGGCAACATCATCGCCGCCTGCCCCTTCGGGCAAACGCCCCGCCGAACGGGCGGTTTCCCGCATTTTCCTGAACGGCCGCAGGATCATTCGAGGCATCAGAACCGCCAACGGAATGATCAAAATCAGCATCCCTGCGGCCAGGTAGAAGACAGTGCGGTTTGCCTTGGCCAGGGAGGCCAATGCCCGGGCGTCGGTGACGGCCGCGATCATGACGTTCCGTCCGGCGGCAGATCTGGGCGCCGCCAGACCGTAGCGGAAAGCGTGGCCGTTACCCGTGCGGAAGAGGTATCGGCCTTGCAGAAGCCGCTGACCGTCGGCCGGAGACAGTCTGGCCAGATCATTTCGTAGCCCCCCTTTTGGACCGCATAGAATTTGTATCCCCTGTGACGATTTCAAGTCAAGTGGGGCAACGAAAATGTCCGTTAGACCGAATTGTTGCCGGAACAGGTACGCTTGATCATCCGGTATCCGGTCCGTCTGGTTCTTGGCCAAATAATGGGCGGCCATCCCCAAAGCCTCTGTCAGGCGTCCGTCGATCCGTTCCGTCAACTGCCGCTGAACGTTCTGGAGGATATAGGATGAACCAAGATTGAGCAAAAGCAGGAGAACGACGATGACCACCAGCCCCAGCCGGACTTCGGTTTCATATTTGTTGACGAACGGGCGCATATCTATGAAATCGGCAGAATGCCGCACTTGTTTGACCGTTCCGGGGCGATCGGGCGGGAATCTTTTTTCGGCGAAAATGGGTTTTGGAACTGGTGAGAGACCACAGGGAATCGCGGGGTTTATACCCGCAGGAAATTCGTGATATAATAATTGATTATTTTATCGCCGTAAAGGACCACGGTCAGAGCGGCCAGGGCCAAAAACGGCCCAAACGGGATTATCCGCTCCTGCCGGACTTTCGGCGACAAAGCCATCCAGGCCAGCGACACGGCCATCCCGATTAACGCTCCGCCGAAGAAGACCAACAGGACCTTTTGCCAACCGATAAATGCCCCGAGCATGGCGGCCATTTTAATATCCCCGCCCCCCATCGCCTCTTTCTTGAACATCCATTGCCCGATATAGGCCACCGCGAGAAGGCCGCCTCCGCCGACAACCGTCCCGATCATGGCGTTGACCAATCCGGGCGGATTGATAAACAGCGCCGCGACCAGACCGATGACTATGCCCGGAATCGTGATCTTGTCGGGAATAATCCGAAATTCCCAGTCGACAAAAAAAATGACCATCAGGGCGGCGACCAGAAACCAATCGGCGATCAACCGTGCGGTCAGCCCGTCCCGATAGAGGAACAGCAGAAAAAGCAACGCGGTAATAAGTTCGACTATCGGATACCGAAACGATATCGGGCCATGGCACCAGCGACATTTCCCTCGCAAAAGGATAAAGGAAATCAGCGGAATGTTCAGGTAAAACGGGATGACGTGGCCGCAGTGAGGACAAACGGACCGGTTCATAACCGTTTTCTTGTCTCGAGGGAGACGATAGATAAGCACGTTCAGAAACGACCCGATGGCCAGGCCAAACAGGCCGACAAGGGTAAACATATACAGATCGGGCTGCATATCCGATGTATCGGAATATTACACCGTTGTGTTGACCTTTTCGTGGGAATAAATCGCCACCGCCGAAAGCACGATTCCGGCCGTTTCCGTCCGCAGGACCCGTTCCCCCAGCCCGACAATTGGAATCCTCCGTGATTCCACCAGAGCGATTTCCTCAGGAGAAAACCCCGATTCTGGCCCGACCAGCAGGGTAAGCTTGTCCTTCGAGATTGTCCCGAAGCAATCGACCGAGTTGCAGGCAGTCCCGCCGGGGTGAAACAAAAGGGTATCCTGGGGCAAACAGGTTTGGATAAATGTCGCCAACGCCTGCGGCGGGTCGACTATCGGCACCACCGACCGGCCGGATTGCTTGGCGGCCGACTCGGCGATCCGTCGCCAGCGCGCGATCTTCATCTGCATCGTATCAAGTTCGACCCGCTTGATCTTCCCCTTGGATGTCACGAGCGGAATAAAACGGCTGACGCCGACCTCGGTTCCCTTTTCGACCACCAGGTCGAACTTGAAACCGGTGGAAAGGCCGATGGCCAGGGTCAGGTCAAGCAGCGGTTCGCCGCTATCGCGGATGGATTCGATGATGTTACACTCGACTCTTTTGGATTCGGTTTCCTTGATTTCGCAAAGATAAGCCATCCCCCGGCCGTCGATCAAGCGGACAGTCTCCCCCGGTTTCATCCGCAGCACGGCGGCAAGATGATGCGCCTCCGGTCCTTTGAGGATAATCGTCCGGCCATCGCAATCGGCCGGGTCATATATGAACGTGGCAATCATGTTTGACGGATGGTATAGGTTCGCCACTCGGCATCGGGTCGAATGGCAAATTGGGTGAAATGGTGTTCCTGCAAGGCCACCTCGATCTCGGGCCGGTCCTGTTCCATCAAACCGGAAAGGATCAGGATTCCCCCGGGTTTCAAATGCCGTTTCAGGTCGCCCATGATCGGGACGATCACCGACCTGATGATATTGGCGACGATCAGATCGAACATTTCTCCGGCGTGAATATCGGCGATAGACCCTTCCTCCGCCCGGCAGACCTTGTCGACTTGGTTGAGGATATAATTCTCGCGGCTGTTTTCGACGGCCAACGGATCGATGTCGTACCCGACAACCTCGGCCGCCCCTCTCAGGGCAGCATAGATTCCCAGGATCCCCGATCCGCATCCCAGATCGAGAATCTTCGTACCCGCCAGAGAGAGATGCTCCAGTTCGGCCAGACAACTCCGACTGGTCTCGTGCCGGCCGGTGCCGAACGCCATCTTCGGTTCGATGACGATCTCCGTCCGCCCGGGATATTGCCCCCGATCCCACGGCGGGCTGATGACGATATTCTCGCCCACCGGAAGTGGAACCACCGACTTGCGGTATTCGCCGATCCAGTCAAGATTCTTGATTTTCTTTTGAATAAAGGCAATATCGTGGTGATCGGGGTTTATCGCCGCAAGATACTGTTTAAGTCCGGTCAATTTCGCGCCGATTTCCTCGGCCGCCGGGAGATAGAACTTGATAGCGGTCGTCGGACTTTGATCCTCATCTTCCAGAATAAGGCCGCCGGCGATATTTTCTATGATATAGTTGCCGACCTCTTCGACTTCCTCCGACGGCACCCGCACCGTGATTTCCTGATACCAGTTGGCCGATTCGCCGGTCATGACGGCCCCCTAGACGCCAAGCGTTTCCCGAAGCTTTTCGAAAAACGATTTGGATGCCTTTGGCGGAGTGAATGACTCCGATTCCCCCAACCGCTTCAACAGCTTCTTCTCTTCATCCGAGAGTTTTTTTGGGGTCCAGACATGGATCTGGATCAATTGATCGCCATGGCCGCGCCGTCGCAGATAAGGAATCCCTTTTCCCGGAAGCCGAAACACCTTCCCCGTCTGCGTGCCGGAAGGAATATCCAGTGTGTCGGTGCCTCCCAGGACCGGGATTTCGATCGTGCCCCCCAACGCCGCCGTCACGAACGATACGGGCACCTGACAGATGATATGATTATCCTGCCGGGTAAAGATATCATGCTCTTCTTCATCGATGACGACCATCAAATCGCCCGGCAGGCCGCCTTGACGTCCGCTGTCGCCCTTCCTTTCAATCGGGATATAGTTGCCGGCCGACACCCCGGCGGGAATATCGACGTTGATGGTCGTCTCTTCACGGGTACGCCCCTCGCCATGACAGGCGGGGCAGGGCGCAGTTATGATATGCCCGGTTCCGCCGCAGTCCCGACAAGTCGTCACGCTGACCATCTGCCCGAACAACGATTGCGTTATGTGGCGAACCTGTCCCCCGCCTTTGCACTGTGGACAGGTTTTCTTGCTGCTCCCAGGAGCGCTGCCATACCCGGAACATTCCTTGCAGGTCGCCAGGCGGCGCACCCGCAACTTCTTGGTTACGCCGGAGGCTACTTCTTCGAGAGTCAGTTTCAGTTTGATCTGCAAATCCTGGCCGCGATTGTTGGCGCGGGAATTGCCTCGGCCGCCAAAGACATCCTCGAATCCGAACCCTCCGAAATCCCGCATAAATGCGCGCAGGGCGTCGCCGAGATCGAAACCGCCGAATCCATACCCCTCAAATCCGGCTCCCTGGCCCAGCCCCGCATGGCCGAACTGATCGTACTGGCCTCGTTTCTGCGGATCCTTAAGGACCTCGTAGGCCTCGGCGGCTTCCTTGAATTTGTTCTCCGCCTCCGGATTGCCGGGATTGCGGTCGGGATGATATTTCAGCGCCAGCAGCCGATACGCCTTCTTGATTTCATCTTCGCTGGCCGTCCTTGATATACTCAGGACCTCGTAATAGTCACGTTTTTCCATCTAAATCAGCGTTAGTCCCGGAATCATTTCTTCTCGTCATCGTCAACGACTTCAAAGTCGGCATCCCCCGCCCCGTCTTTCGACCCTTGCGCCGGCCCGCCTTCGGCCCCCGCCGCTCCAGCTCCCGGTCCTGCACCGTCCGTTTCAGCCTGGCCTGGACCGGCTTGCGAGCCCGTCTGCTTGTACATTTCGGCGGCTATGGCATGCGAGGCCTCATTCAACTCCTCTATGGCCATTTTGATCGTCTGGACGTTTTCGGCATTTATCACCGACTTGACCTTCTCCACCGCGGCTTCAATTTTCTTCCGGCTCTCTTCGCCGACCTTGTTGCCATACTCCTTGAGCAGTTTTTCCGTGCCATAG